>CAZULI010000123.1:0-5457 GCA_964621095.1 uncultured Acidimicrobiaceae bacterium
ACAGCAACAACCGCCGAAAAACCCGTCCGGGACGGCGGGGCGGCGGCTGGGTGGAATCGGCCGGTTCAAGGTCGCTCATCAGGGTCAATCTTAGCGAATCTGCGGCAAGATGTGGCCTCTTGCCGACAAAAGAGAGGTGAAATCATCCGATGTTGAGCAATCGTCGCGGGGGATTCGCCAGGGTCGCACCCAGCGGGGTTGCACCCGGCAGGATCGCACCCAGCAGGGGTTTGTCCTGTTGATCGCGTTGCTGGCCTTGGCGGCGGCGGGAAAGGCGATTTTGTATGACACGCTGGACCCGGATTGCTTTTGGCATTTGAGGGTGGCTCAGGCGTTGCATCAACAGGGGATCGGGCCGCTGGTGGATGACCTGTCGTTCGCATCGACCAGGAGACCATGGACCCCCTATTCGTGGCTGGCGGAACTGGGGATGAAAGCCGTGTGGGATTTGGGAGGGTATCGGCTGGCGCTGGCGGCGCAGGCGGTCGTGCAGGCGGGGATCGTCGTTGTGTTGGCGATGATCGGCCGTGAGGCGGTGAACCATCGGCCGGTTCGGGATCGACGGCAGCAGGCAGCAGATCATCGCCATTGCCGTGATCACGTTCGTCGTGTGGAGTCTTGAGTCCATCTTCGAGTACCTCCTTGGCATTGAATGGCGCAACCTCGCACAGTCGATCCAGCACGACCTGCGCATCGATACCTACGAACACATCCAGAATCTCGATGTGTCATTCTTCGAGGACCGCCCGATGGGTGACCTCATGGCGGTCATGAACGATGATGTGAACCAGCTGGAGCGGTTCCTCGACATCGGAGCCGACGAGGTCATCCAGCTCATCACGACGGTCACCTTGATCGGCGCAGCGTTCTTCATCATCGCCCCCTCGGTTGCCTGGCTGGCGTTCCTCCCCATACCGATCATCCTGTGGGGGTCCGTGTCGTTCCAGAAGCGGATCGAGCCCCGGTACGCGCTGGTGCGCGACCGGGCGGCCGCCATCAACTCCCAACTCGCAAACAACATCGGTGGGATCGCAACCATCAAAGCGTTCACAGCCGAGTCCCGAGAGGTGGAGCGCATCACCAAGGCGTCCGAGGAGTACCAGATGGCCAACCGGTCGGCCATCAGACTGTCGTCGGCGTTCACCCCTCTGATCCGCATCGCCATCCTGGTCGGATTCACCGCAACGCTCGTCTGGGGCGGATTCCTCACCCTCAACGGACAGCTCAACGTGGGGCTGTACTCCGTCATGGTGTTCCTGACCCAACGGCTGCTCTGGCCCCTGACCCGGCTCGGACAGACGGTGGATCTCTATCAGCGGGCGATGGCTTCAACCAACCGTGTGCTTGACGTCCTTGACACCGACACCACCATCCTTGACGGGGAGACCACGATCAACCCTGAGGAGACCCGGGGGCACATCGTCTTTGATCACGTCACGTTTGCGTATGACAAAGGGTTCCCTGTCCTCAACAACGCAGAGCTCGTCATCGAACCGGCCAAGACCACCGCGTTCGTGGGTTCCACCGGTGCTGGCAAGACGACGCTCATCAAACTCCTGCTGCGCTTCTACGACCCAGATGAGGGCGCGATCACCCTTGACGGCCGCGACCTGCGATCACTTGCACAGGCACAGCTACGAAAATCGATGGCCCTCGTGAGCCAGGACGTCTTCCTGTTCCACGGCACCGTTGCCGAGAACATCGCGTACGGAGTCCCCAACGCAAGCCATGCCGCGATCGAGGCTGCCGCGACCATGGCTGAGGCCCACACGTTCATCGAGCAGCTCCCCCACAAGTACGACACCCTGGTTGGTGAGCGCGGCCAGAAACTCTCCGGTGGCCAGCGCCAGCGCCTCTCCCTCGCACGGGCACTTCTCACCGACGCCCCCGTTCTCATCCTCGATGAGGCAACCTCTGCGGTGGACAACGAAACGGAGGCAGCGATTCAGCGATCCCTTGCACGGGTGAGCCACAACCGCACGATGGTGGTGGTCGCCCATCGTCTCTCGACGATCCGAAACGCCGACCGCATCTACGTCATCGACGGTGGCTCGGTTGCCGAGGTTGGCACCCACGATGAGCTCATCGCCCGCCATGGCATCTACGCATCCCTGTGGGCTGTCCAGACCGGTACCGCCCTCGTGAACTGAGCGGCTCCGGCCCCAACATTGCGCTCCCCCTCGTGCCGGTACCTCCTCGTTGCTGTCGATGGGGTGATCTTCCAACGGCCCAACAGCAAAATTATTCGCGCTTCAGTTCATCCTACTTGACTCTACTTGATCATATCTATTAGCTATGGGGCATGACAGCACGTGCTCCTCATCCAGCGTCGCCAACGGCCGATTCGGCCAAGCGACGACCAGCAAGAAGTCCGAAGGCGCCCGGGGTCCCGACCCGTCAGCAGGTCCGTCCTCCCTCAGACGGGAAATGTCTACCTCTCCCGGGCGCCTCGGACCACATGCCTGCACGTCGCACGGCGCAACACCGGGTGGTGATCACCCCACAGACCTCGTCGGGGGAGGTGGACGGGTTCCTCACCACCGATCCGTATGTTCGACGGTTCTGGGTTGCGGCCATTGGTCCGGGAGCGGTCGCTGACCTGCTACGACTCGCCGCTGCCGCACAACGCGGCCGCTCCCTACCCATGCCGGTGCATCTCCCGGTTCTCCTCCATGAGCGCCTCGTGTCCTGGGACGCCGGGGTGGTCCTGATCCCGGACCGGGTGCCACCACTGCCACGTTCCCACGTCGATCGACTCACCCCACGACTACGACGGCAACTGCTCGCCAGCACAACCCGACGTCTCACCTCCTGAGGAGAGCACTACTCTCGCCGTCATGACGAGTGACAATCTGGAGATCACGCCGGTTGAGGTCGAAGAAGACGCATTCGATGTGATCCTTGACATCCGCGTCGGGCGTGAACACGACCCGGTGTTTGCATCGGCGATCACGGTCGATGCAAACGACGTTGCCAGAGAACCCCTCACGTTTGCCAAGGTTGATTATCGGGTGCTGGTCGTCTGTGACATGGGGGTGCGCTCCAAGATCACCACGAAGGTGCTGAGGGCTGCGGGCGTCGTGGGGACGTTCTCCCTTGCTGGTGGTGCCGACGGCGTGCGGCGACTCCGGGCGATGTCGGGTCCGACCGCATTCTCCACCCATGAGGTGATCCGCTATGACCGCCAGATACGCCTTGTCGGCTTTGGGATCGACGGGCAGCGACATCTTGTAGAAGCGACGATCGCGGTGGTCGGAGCAGGGGGCCTCGGCTGTCCAGCGTTGAGCTATCTGGCGACCGCTGGTGTCGGCTCCATTGTCGTCGTCGACCACGACATCGTTGATCTCACGAACCTGCAGCGTCAACCCCTGTACGCAACGGACGATGTGGGCCAGCCAAAAGTCACGGCTGCCGCCGAACGCCTCCATGCGCTCAACCCCCGGGTCGAGGTCAGTGCGATCCAGGCAAGGGTCACGGACGCGAACGCAGAGACGTTGATTGCCAACAGCGATGTCGTCATTGACGCCACGGACAACTTTGCGGTTCGTGACGCCCTCAACGCAGCGTGTGTCGCCCTCAAGGTGCCCCTGGTCCATGCCTCGGTGTACGGGTTCGAGGGTCAGCTCGCCGTGTTCAACCCGACCGATGGTCCCTGTTACCGCTGCCTGTTCCCCGCCGACCCTGCGGGCGATGCCGTGCTTGATTGTTCAACGGTGGGGGTTCTCGGAGCTGTCACCGGTGTCCTCGGATCGCTCCAAGCGTCAGCAGCCATCCAGATCGCTGCACAGGTCAATCATGATCTCTTTGGCACGCTGACCATGTACGACGCACGATCAGGACGGTTTGATCGCATGGCCATGACGAAACGCAGCGACTGCGCTGTCTGTGGCACCTGAGGCACCCTCCTGCTCGGAGATCCGCCCGACTCGTCACCAACCTGCCAACGGTCCCGATCAATCGATCAGGGCTGCGGGTGAGGGGTTGCCAAAGCGGGGGTACTGAGCCACCAACCGTTCATGCGCTGCTTGGAGTGCTTCCTCGTTCGGCAGGGTTGGCGCAATCTCGTAGGTGGTGGTCGTCGTTGCTGGCGGCTGGGTGGTGGTCGACGACCCTGCCGGTGGCTGGGTGGTCGTGGTGGCAGGGGGACGCGTCGTGGTGGTCGTGGTCGCCGGCGGAGCCGTTGTCGTGGTGGTCGTGGTCGCCGGCGGACGAGTCGTGGTGGTTGTTGTTGTGGCCGGCGGAGCCGTTGTCGTCGTGGTCGCTCCCCCGTTGCGCCCAGGTGCTGCCTTCATGAACATGACCGTGATCCACATCGTCCCGTTGGCATCCACGGTCACACCCACGCCGACATAGTTGAAGTCCCCAAGAATGTTCCGGCGGTGACTGCTTGAGTTCATGAACGCGTTGTGGATGGTGCTGACGTCTGGTCCGACGCCGACGTTCTCACCGAGACGGTCCCACCCCGTCGTCGCTGAGCCGAGGCTTGTGCTGTGGAAGAGTTCACCCCGGCTCGCCATCAGGTTTGAGTGGGCTTGGGCGTCGTCAGCGAGATCCCAGTAGCTCTCAAGCGGGGCGAGGCCGTTGGCGGCCCTCGCTGAGTTGATCTTGGAGATGACGGAACCGGCGGAACTGGCAAACGCAGGGATCACAAAAACGGTGGAGAGCATCGCAATCGTTGCGATGAGGATGATGCCTCGACGTGCGACCCGCATTGGTGTTCCTTACAGAGAGCAGTTAATTGACTCCTCTCTGTATCGGACCTGGGTCAAAATTTCCTAAGCGGTTCCTGCACAATCTCGAAAAATGCGTACGCCGGTCCCCGGACGTCGGACGCTGCGAGCCGCTACCCGGCCAGCGTCTCTGCAACGGCCACCAAGGTTCTCACACCGAACCCTGAGCCCCCCTTGCTGACGTAATGCTCGGTCTTGTCCGCCCGTGCGGGACCGGCAACATCAAGATGCACCCAGGGGACATCGTTGACGAACTCAGCAAGCAGGAGCGCTGCGGTGATGATGCCGCCCCAGCGTTCTCCAGTGTTCTTCATATCGGCAACGTCGCTCTTGATCATCGACGCGTACTCGGTCTCAAGGGGGAGACGCCATACCCGCTCCCCTGCTGCGGCGGCTGACGTCATGACGGTGTCGGCAGCGGCGTCATCGTTGGCGAGCAGTCCTGCGATGTTCGGACCGAGGGCGACCTTGCATGCCCCGGTGAGCGTTGCGATGTCAACAATCAGGTCGGGCTCCATCTCGGCGGCGAGGGACAGCCCATCGGCAAGCACCAGCCTCCCCTCGGCGTCGGTGTTGAGGACCTCGATCGTCTTGCCGTTGTACGCTTTCAACACATCACCCGGCCGCTGGGCAGAACCGCCCGTCATGTTCTCGGTCAGAGGGGTGACGCCGATGACGTTGACCCGCAGCCCGAGCCGTGCGATCGCTCCCATGGCCCCAATGACAG
>CAZULI010000124.1:0-5382 GCA_964621095.1 uncultured Acidimicrobiaceae bacterium
GCTGCCGTGGACGCCTCGCTGACCGTAGCCTCCGACAACGACGTGGCACGAACCTTCGTCAACACGCTCACGGGCCAGAACGTGAAGTGCTCGAACCAATCGGTTGACGGAAAGAGTGGCTGGGCGTGGATCGTCGTTTTCATCATCATCATCGGTGGTATCGGGTTCCTGATCTGGAACACCGCTCGGTCGAACAAGAAGCGTTCCGGTGAGGAGTTGGCGAAGGCGAAAGAGCCAGTGCAGCGTCAGATCGATGCGATCGCAAACGACATCCTCTCTCTTGAGACCGAAGTGGCACAAGCCAACAACCCAGAGGCCACGGCGTATTTCGAGGAAGCGGCTGCGTCGTTTGCCACAGCGAGTGATCGACTTGCAACAACCAGTGATGCCGGCGGTCTTCTTGACCTGAGCCATGACCTCGACACCACCATCTGGAGACTTGACTGTGTCGAAGCCCTGCTTGATGGGAACCCGTTGCCCGCAAAGCCGGTGAAACCAGAGCCGTTCAAGGCCGAGGAGCCGGTGGTGACGGAACCCGGTCCTGCTCTCGGCGGCACGACCGCACCGCCACAGACGGACCTCCCACGCACGCTTCCCGAGTATCAACGACGAGGAGCCCGCCAGAGCAGTTACGGTTCGAACCAGGTGATGCAGGCCCTCATGGGCGTTGGTGCCATGAAGATGCTCACGAGCAGCCGAAAACGCGCACCGATGCCAAGGACCACGACCCACTCCAGTCAGCCCCGAACGAGTGGATCCGTCCCCCCACCGCCGCCGCCCCGGGATGAGGCGAAGCGGACCCGAGGCGGGGGACGGCGGCGTACGTAAGCGCCGTCGCGCCGCGTCTGGGCTGGTTCCGTCACCCCAGAGTTGGGTGAAGCGTGCAGGAATGGATCTAGTATCGATCCACACGACGAGCGAAAGCCGGGGACACGATGTTCAAACGCATATGGGCCTACCTCAAGGCACTTTTCAGCACGACCGCAGAAAAGGCGATGGATCCCAAGATTGAGATCGAGGCCGCCATCAACGAGGCCAAGAAGAAGGATCAGGATCTCCGGAACCAAGCGGCACAGGTGATCGCCCACCGCACCCAACTCGAGAGCCAGATCGACAAGGCTGCCGCCAGCGCTGGTGAGGCGCGAGAGATGGCCAAACAAGCAATCCTCAAGGCCGAAGCGGCCAAGACCGCTGGCGATGATGCTGGTGTTGAGAAGTGGACACAGGCGGCACAGTCGATCGCCATGAAGCTCCAAGCGTCCGAGAACAACCTCGCCTCCCTCAAAGAGCAGTATGAGGTTGCCGAGACCCAGGCAGACCAGGCCAAGAGCGCCGTCCAGCGCAACTCGATGAGCCTGCAGGAGCTCTCAGCAAAGCGCATGGAGCTCCTCGGCCAGCTCGAGCAGGCCAAAATGCAAGAAGCCGTCAACAAAGCGGTACAGTCGATGTCGGCCTCGATCTCGGACGACGGCCCGTCCCTTGACCAGGTTGAAGCCAAGATCGAGCGTCGCAAAGCCGAGGCAATGGCGAATGCTGAACTCCACGAAGCCACGCCCGAAGGTGCAGAGTCTGAATTGAAGGCAGCGATCAACATTGCACAGGCTGACGCCAAGTTGGAGGAGCTCAAGGCTGAACTTGGTCTGTCGACCCCAACGGCAGCTCCTGAGACCGCGCCTGAGGCTGAAGACAACTGAGCGTGATGTCAGCGTCTCGATGCTGAGACGCGACCATTCCGAAAGCGAGAGGTGAGTGTGTCCATGACCGAGGAGAAGGACGAGACGAGGAAGCGTCGGATCTCTGCTTCCGGTCTCATCGGGTTCGTCGCCGTCCTTGCCGTCGTCGGGACCCTCTCCCTTTGGTGGCTTGGCACGTTCCCCGGTCCGGATGAGTTCGTCATCGGCCGGGAGGTGTTCGTCAACATCCCCGGCCCGGTCGTTGCACTCTTCTACTGTGTCGTTTCAGCGTTTCTCGGGATCTCGATCGGACTCTTTGCGCTGAGAGCCCGCACCTACGAGCGCGGCTCGTGGGAACGGCGTACCGGGGACCTCAAGAGGCGACTCCACCGCTTCCGTCAGGCAGTCACGATGAGGACCGTGATGGAGGATCCCCGAGTCGGGGTCATGCACGCCCTCATCTACTACGGCTTCGTGGTGCTGTTCATAGGAACCGTCACCCTCGAGATCCACCATCTCATGCCGGCAGAGTTCAAGTTCCTGCATGGCACCATCTATCAGGGGTACTCCTTCATCCTCGATCTGGCAGGAGTGCTCTACCTGGTGGGGATCGCGTGGGCGGTGGTACTGCGCTACATCGTCCGGATCCCGAGGCTCGCCGCAAAGACACGACCCGAGGATGCGTGGAACCTCCTCACCCTCGCAGCGATCGGTGTCACCGGGCTGTTGACCGAAGCAGCACGCATCTCGTTTGTCGGGCGTCCGTCGTTCGAGTACTGGTCGTTCATCGGCTACCCGCTCTCGTTCCTCTTCCCCGAATCATCCGCATCGGGGGCCCATCAGATCCTCTGGGTCACCCATGTCACGACGTTCCTTGTCTTTTTGGTGATCCTCCCGGTCACGAAACTCCGCCACATGATCGTGACCCCCATCAACCTCGCCCTGTCGCCAAAGGAACGACCCAAGGGGGCGATGCGGGAGATGCCGAACCTGTTGGAAGCAACCGACATTGAGACGGTTGGTGCCTCCACGGTCGGTGAGTTCACCTGGAAACAGCTCCTTGACACGGATGCCTGCACGGTCTGTGGACGCTGTTCGTCGGTGTGCCCTGCCCACAACACCGGGAAACTGCTCGACCCGAGAGAGATCGTCCTGAAACTCGGGACGGTCGCGGCAGCAACCGGGGTCCCACCCGTGTCCCCTCCCGTGGGCGTGGACGACAGCCTCACCGTTTCATCCGCCAACGTGTTCCAGCTCATCACCTCGGAGGAGGTGTGGGCGTGTACGACGTGTCGTGCCTGCGACGAGATCTGTCCTGCGGACATCGAGATCGTCGACAAACTGCTTGACATGCGCCGCTACCTGGCGTTGATGGAGTCAGAGTTCCCCTCCGAGCTCGGTCGGGCGTACGTTTCGATGGAGAACTCCTCGAACCCGTACGGGGTCGATCAAGCGACAAGGGGTGACTGGACCGATCAGCTCGACTTCGAAGTGAAGCGGCTCGGCGAGCCGGGGGTGACGGCGGAGTACCTCATGTGGGTCGGCTGTGCAGGGTCGTTTGACGACCGCAACCGCAGCACCACGGTTGCGACGGCACGGCTCCTCCACAAGGCTGGCGTCGACTTTGCGATTCTTGGTCCCAAGGAACACTGCACCGGTGATCCTGCACGGCGCACCGGGAACGAGTACGTGTTCCAGGGGCTCGCGCTCCAGAACATCGCGACCCTCAACGACCTTGGCATCGACAAGATCATCACCCAGTGCCCGCACTGTTTCAACACGCTCGGCAACGAGTACCCCCAGTTCGGGGGCAACTACACCCTCATCCACCACTCGGAACTCCTGAGCCAGCTCGTCGAGGACGGCCGGTTGCACCCCACCGCCACCGGTGAAAAGATCGTCTTCCATGACCCGTGTTACCTCGGTCGGGCCAACGACATCTATGTGGCACCCCGGACGGTGGTTGACTCGGCAGGGGAACGGGTCGAGATGGAACGCAGCGGTCCGCAGTCGTTCTGTTGCGGCGCCGGAGGTGGAAAGTTCTGGTTCGAGGAGAACGAGGGCAAGAAGATCAACCTTGAACGCACGGAGGAAGCGGTCGGTACGGGTGCTGACATCATCGCGACGGGCTGTCCGTTCTGTTACGTGATGATCGACGACGGCCTCAAGGAGATGGGTGCCGATGATCGGGTCATCATCCGTGACATCGCCCTCCTCCTTGACGAGCGGACGAACTGACCAATCCGGCGGGGTGCATCCACTCCCTGATCCGACACCTGGGAACCACGTGTTGATCGCCAAACCGTGGGTGGCGGACTTCGCTCGTGCGAGAGCTATCTTGCGCCGATGATCATCGGGTACCAGGGCGAACCACACAGCTACAGCCACCAAGCATCGACCGAACTCTTCCCCGACGGAGAACTGATCGGGTTTCGGACGTTTGCGTCGGCGTTTGCAGGGCTTGAGTCGGGGGCCGTTGATCGGCTGGTGGTTCCCGTCGAGAACTCGACCACAGGATCCGTGCTCCCCGTCCTTGACCGGCTCCCAGGAGACGACAGCCACCTCCGGTTCTCGATCCTCGCAGAACACCTGGTGGAGGTTCGTCACACCCTCCACGGGCTGCCAGGGAGCTCACTTGACCAGATCGTGGAGGTGCGGAGCCACCCCCAAGCCCTTGCCCAGGCAGAGTACGCCCTCCTCGCCCTTGGGGTCGAGGCGGTACCGACCCACGACACGGCGGGAGCGGTCCGACAGGTTGCCGCAGGCGGCGACCCAACGATTGCCGCGCTTGCACCTCCCAAAGCAGGTGCCGCCCACGGGCTGATCGTCCTCAAGGAGGACGTACTCGACAAGTCGCACAACACCACACGATTCGTGGTCGTCCGCCTCGGTGATCCGGAGGTCAACGCCGAGGACAACAAGACCACCATTGTCGTCACGTTCTCCCACACCCCTGGGGCGCTTGCGCTGGTGTTGACCGAGCTTGGTCTGCGTGGGGCGAACCTGACCCGCATCGAGTCCCGACCCGCCGGGGCCGCGTGGGAGTACCGGTCGTTCATCGACCTGGTGCACCAGCCCGGTCTCGAAGGGATGCGCAAGGTTCTCGATCCGCCGCCGGCAAACGCGGACACCGTCCTCAACCTGGGGTCATACAAGGCTGTTGTGACCTGACGCCACACCGCCCCGGCGTGTCTGGCGGAACCGCAAGGTCACCCACCGGGTGCACGGACTGCGAGTCCGATGGTGATAGGGTTCGCGTCCAGGGAGGCATGGTGGCGACAAACACGGCCAGTTTCGGCGCAGGAAAACGTGAAGGACACGACGCATCAGCGTTCTATGCGCGTCGGATGGTCCAGGACCGTGACGACCCTGCCATCGCCAACGGGGAGATTGGGCCACTCGTCGATCCTCCTGCCTCGATCGTCGACCGAGTCTTCTGTCAATCCTCCACCTCGATGGAGCAGATTCCCGACAACTGTGTCGCCCTGATGGTGACCTCACCTCCGTACAACGTCGGGAAGGAGTACGACGACGACCTCAACATTGATGACTATCTCACGCTGTTACGAGACGTGTTCACCGAGTCGTGGCGGGTCATTGAGCCAGGTGGCCGTGTTGCCGTCAATGTTGCCAACATCGGTCGCAAGCCGTACATCCCCCTCAATCACCATGTTGCGGCGCTGCTCACGGAGATCGGGTTCAGTCTCCG
>CAZULI010000125.1:0-5378 GCA_964621095.1 uncultured Acidimicrobiaceae bacterium
GAACGGGGACGGCGCCCGTTGTCACTGTTTCGCCGAGGAGTCTGCAAGGTCCTCAACGTTGCAGACGCCTTTCACCGGCGAGCACTGCCGGTACAGAGGGCAGGTGATGAAGATCACGATGAGTGCAATGATCAGGAGCACCTTGACGGGGATGAGGACGCCCGGGAGCGAGCTCCACCATGACATACCCTTGTTGAGGAATACGTCTGATTGGATCAGCCCGGTGACGATGATGGTGGGCAGGGCGAAGCGGACCACCCATCGGAACCGCTGCAGTTGACGGGCTTGCGCGATCACCGCTTCGATGACGGGGTGGTCGCGACCGGAGGGGATCGCGACCATGAGGTTCCACAACGCCCCGCCAAGCCAGAGACCGAAAGCGACAAGATGCACAGTGCGCACCACGGCTTGGGTTGTGTCGAAGGTATCGAACACCCCCCAGAGACCTGCCTGGATCATGGCAAGAAGGAGAACGACACCCGCTGTCCACCGCTTTGTGACGCCGGTCCAGAGCAGCCCAGCCATGAGACCCATGGTGACCATCAACATGGTCCGCTCAGCTGCGTCAAGGTACGGAATCATGAGGATCGCGATCGTGCCCATCGATGCAAGCCCTGCGAGGACCCGGCTGATGAGTCGAGCATGGTCGAGAAGTGACTGTTGGAGTCCTGCCAGAGGAGCATCATCGAGACCCCTCTCATGCGTTCGGTGATACACCGTGCGCCATGTCGAAAAGCCAAGGGCGAGAGCTGCCGTCCACAGGAGGAGCCAACGAACAGCGAGGGGACCGAGTCCAAGATGGAACCACTCCCGCCCGGTGAACGTTGCCCCTGCCATTGAGGCCAGCGTGATGGTGACGAACGCAACCTTGGGCAGGAACGGCGTGGTGTCCCTGACATCAATCTTGAACTCCTGGCCGAGACCGAGACGTTCCGCCTGTGCAGCAATCATGTCAACGGACGGAACCGAGAACTGCCCTGGTTGGGTGGTTCGCTTCGGATCCGTGTACTCCTGGATCCGCTCAGAAGAGGGGGCTACCGTTTCAGATGTCATCTTCTCACTTCCACCATCCAGGAAGGTACTCGTGCTCCCCCTATTATTACTACGTTCGTAGTGATAATTCAACCGTGATTTCTCAAGATGCCCCTTCATCGGTCGTCGCTCGTGCGACGTGCGTCCCTTGATGAGGGAGATCCTGGTGGTGGAGATCCTCCCGCACCCACTCGGCTCCTCCCCGCCAATGCTCCTTTTTCCAGATCGGTACCGAGCGTTTCAGCTCGTCGATCACAAACTGGCAGGCAGGAAACGCATCGCTACGGTGTGCCGTCGAAACCGCCACCATGACCGCAGGCTCGCCCACGACAAGGGTTCCCGTTCGGTGGAGGGCGGCGACCCGCAGGATGGGCCAACGTTTGAGCGCCTGAGCCACGACTTCGCCGAGTTTGTCGAGCACGACACCGTCGTACGCCTCGTACTCAAGGTGGGTGACCCCCTCACGATCGGGGGAGTGATCCCGAACGGTTCCCGAGAACAGCACGGTCGCACCAGCAGCCGGATCAGCCACAAAGTTCAGGACCGTCCCAGCATCGAGGGGTTCGGCGGTCACATCAAGGAGGATCGTCTCTGACGAAGCTACATCTACCCGGTTCATACACTCATCACCATGGACAACGATACCCCGAATCCTGGACCCGAGGAATCTGAGGTCCCTTCCATCTCGTGGGGGAACCCTGACGATCCTCCTGACGTTCACATACACATGGACGATACGTACCTCCACACGGATGACTCCCCGCCGTTCCATGCGGACGACACACCACCACGACAGGAGTATGGAGAACCATGGGGATCCTCGTTCATTGACTCCCCCCCTCCACCGCCACCCCTCATTGGGGACCAGCCCGACGCCATCCCGCCCACGACTACCATCGTCCCCGTATCATCCCGCATCGCTGCAACCCCACCACCGAGAAAGCGCACGGGACTCGCGTATGTCGCCATCAGCTTTGCCGCAGCGGTCGTGGGTGCCCTCCTCACGGTTGGCGTGCTCAGTACGACGGGCGTGTTCGACTCCGAACCTCTGATCCCACCAACGGTGGCGATCACCACGTCAACGGTGCTGAACCAACCGACCATCGAACTCCCCCCCAGCGCACCGGTCCTGGTCGATCCCGCAGCGGTTGCCAAGATGGTCCTGCCATCCGTGGTCACGGTCAACGTTTACACCGACGGACCTTCGACCGCACCTGACGGACGGCTCCTCACCGGATCTGGTTCCGGTGTTGTCTCGTCATCCGACGGATACATCATCACCAACCACCACGTCGTTGCGAACGCAACCTCGTACACGGTCACGTTCGAGGACGGCCGGAGGTATGAGGCACAACTGATCGGCAGCGATGCTCTCACAGATCTTGCGGTTCTCCAGGTCTCGGCCGACGATCTGACACCGATCAGATTCGGCTCATCCGAGACCCTCAACCTCGGAGACCCGGCCATCGCCGTTGGCAATCCCCTCGCTCAACAAGGTGGCTCATCAATCTCTGTCGGCATCATCTCGGCGTTCAACCGACAGGTCAATTTTGCGGATCAGACAACTCTCTTCCGCATGATCCAGACGGATGCCGCCATCAACAGCGGATCATCCGGAGGGGCGCTCGTCGACGCATCGGGAAAGCTCATCGGCATCACCAGTGCGATCGGTGTGTCAACCGCGGGTCCTGAGGGGATCGGGTACGCGATCCCGGTTGAACTGGTCGAACGGATCACGTCCGAGATCATCGACATCGGGCATGTCGAACACCCCTTCATCGGCGTGACCATTCAGACCCACTATGCAGAGATGGCCGACGGAGCGATCATCCCGGCCGGGGCAACCGTCGAAACGATTGAACCATCCGGCTCCGCGGCAGGCGATGCCGGAATCCAAACCGGTGATGTGATTGTTGAGATCGATGGCACCACCATCGCCTCACAGTTGGATCTCATCAACGCTGTCCGACTCCACCGAGTTGGCGATGTCGTGACGTTCACCATCATGCGTGATGGTGTCTCCCATGACTTCGACGTGACCATGGGACAGCGTCCAACCCAGTTCCAGGGATAGCCACGTGGACGCCATGGACAACGACGGCATCTTCGAACAGCTGTTCAAGCTGCTGCAGTCCCCTGGTCCGATCAACTGGAACCTCGCACGCGAGATGACCAAGCGTCTTGCTGGGCCACCCCAGCCCGTCGATCCCGCCGTTGCCGAGGAGTACCGGGAGTTGGCCCATGTGGCCGAGGTTCGCATCTCAGCCGTGACCACCCTCCCATCTGCCTCGGCGGGTGAGCTCAACCCCACCGACCGAGCAACGTGGGCAGCAGAGAATCAACAGTCATTCAGAATCCTGGTCGAGCCCCTCAGTGACAAGCTCACCTCCCTGACCGATCAGAACCATCTCCCCGATCTCCCCGATCTCGGAGCGATGAACTCGATGTTTGGTCTCCTCGGTCCAGCCCTTGTCGGGATCCAAGTCGGAACCATGGTCGGGTTCATGTCCCATCGCACCCTCGGACAGTTTGACACCGGCATCCCAACCATGGACCACGACCGCCCATACGTCGTTGTTCCGAACCTTGATGATTTTGCAATCGATCACGGCGTGGATCACCGCCAGGTCAGACTGTGGGCTGCTCTCCACGAAGTCGCCTTTCACCGCATCATGGCGATCGAGTGGCTCCGGGGACAGTTTGTCACGCTTGTTCAGGCGTTCTATGAAACCGTCGAGCTGGGCCTCGCCGACCTGATTGCAAGACTCTCATCCATGAGCGATCCAGCCGAGATGCAGCGCATCTTCGATGCCGGCGAAGGGGAGGCCGGTCTCCTGAAGGCATCGTCAGATCCGGCACGGCTCGCTGACATCCAAGCGTTCACAGCGTTCGTCGAGGGGTACGCAGACCGTGTCGTGCGACTCGCGGGCGCAGAGTTGCTACCGGGGCTCGATCGCATCGAGGAGGCCCATCATCGCAGGCGTACCGAACCCACCCAGGCTGAGCAGTTCCTTCAGGAGTTTGCGGGACTCAAGCTTGAGAGGTGGCGGGCACGGGATGCGGCGCAGTTCTGCAACGATGTTGTGGAACGCTGGAGCGAGACCGCGCTCGACAGGGTCTGGGAGGACCCCGTGAACCTGCCGACGCTCGACGAGTTCTCCGATCCGATCGGGTGGAACGCAAGGGTCCTGCTCGATGACTCCGCCTTCAACGGTGACGCCTTCTGACCCGCGAGGGGACCGCTCCAGGACCAGAACCCGACCACCGGGTATGCATCCAGGAAGCGGTTCTGTGTCCAGCGCGCTAGGTTTCGGATGCAAACCGCCCCACAACCAGATGGGCCCCTGACCCACGATGACCGACGATCCCGCAGGCACGCCCGGCCCGATCGATCCCGCCGAATCCCCGATTGTCGCACGCCCTGCGGCCGGGATCCCTCCTTGGCTCAGAGCAGCACTCGTTGTCGGACTGCTCTATCTCTTTCTCATCGGGATCAAGCTCCTTGAAACCGGCGTCCTGAACCTCGGTGAGGACTCGGCCGGGAACCTGTTCGAAGGCATCACCAATCCGTTCGCCGCTCTATTCGTGGGCCTTCTTGCAGCGGTTCTCGTTCAGTCCTCCTCCGTCACCACATCGACGATCGTCGCACTCGTCGGTACCGGACAACTTCCGATCGAGATCGCCGTACCCATGGTGATGGGCGCAAACATCGGGACAACCGTCACCGCCACCATTGTCGCCCTGGCTCACGCCCGACGAACCGAGGAGTTTCGGAGGGCGTTGTCGGCAGCAACGATGCACGACTTCTTCAACGTGATCACCGCCACGATTCTCCTGCCAATCGAGATTCTCTTCCATCCACTTCAGAAAACGGCTGCATGGCTCGCCGGTCTCCTTCCGGGTGGAGCTGATGCAACCTTCAACTCCCCCCTCAAAGGAGTTGTCGAGTGGGGCGCAACCAGGATCGCTGATCTCGCGGCAACCGTCCTCCAGGGGGACACATCGTTGGCGATTGCCTTGCTCGTCATTGGGATCGTGATCATCTTTGTGACCCTCACCTACATCACGATGAACATGAAAACCCTCATCGCCAACCGAATCGAGCGATCGATCAATGTGGCACTCGGAAAGTCTGGCCTCGTCGGGATGGGTGTGGGGGTGCTCATCACCGTGGCCGTGCAGTCGTCGAGCATCACGACCTCGATCATGGTGCCGCTCGTTGCCTCGGGAGTGCTTCTGGTCCGCAACGCCTATCCGATCACCCTCGGCGCCAACGTTGGCACCACCATCACCGCAATGATCGCCGCGCTTGCAACGGGATCCTCAGCCGCGATGACGATCGCCCT
>CAZULI010000126.1:0-5339 GCA_964621095.1 uncultured Acidimicrobiaceae bacterium
GCCCCCACGCCCACCGCCGCACCGTCCTTGACGATGACGATCGCGTTCGACTTCGTGTGGGCACAGACGATCCAAGCCAGTTCGAGATCGTCGCGTTCCTGGTCAGACGGGACGCGGGTCTTGGACTCCCACTGGGCGGATGTCGACGGCTTGGCGTCCCTCGTCTGGACAAGGAAGCCATCATCAACGGTGCGGACGTCCAGCGTGTGTGGTGATGGCCGAGGCGCAATGAGAACCCTGAGATTCTTCTTGGCTTGAAGGACTGCGGCCGCATCGGGGGTGACGGAGAAGGCAATGACCAGTTCGATGAACACCGCGGCGATCAGTTCCGCCGTGTCAACATCCAGTTCGCCGTTGAGAGCGACAACACCCCCGAACGCTGAGAGCGGGTCGCACTCCCACGCCTTCGTGAACGCCGCCTTGATGGAGGGCCCGGTTGCCGCGCCACAGGCGTTCATGTGCTTGAGAATCGCCACCGAATTGACCGGGAGATCGTTGATCAGACGCCACGCCGCATCGGCATCTGCGTAATTGTTGAACGACATCTCCTTGCCCTGGATCTGGTTGGCGTCAACCCACCATCCGCTGGAGCGATCAACGGCGTACAGGGCGGCTGGCTGATCAGGGTTCTCCCCGTACCGCAGGCTGCGGCGTCGCCGGAGCGGGAGGACCAGGCGTTCACTCTCTTGATCCTCGAACCAGTTGACGATCGCAGCGTCGTAGCTGGCGGTCTGGAAGAACGCCTCCCTCGCAAGTTCCCGTCGCAGTTCCGGTGTCGTGCCGCCCGTCCTGATCGCTTCGATGATGTCCTCGTACTGCTCCGGTGCCACGACAACCGCGACCCGATCGTGGTTCTTGGCTGCGGCACGAATCAGCGTGGGGCCGCCGATGTCGATGTTCTCGATGATCGTTGCATGGTCCGCACCCGCTGCGACGGTGGCGGAGAACGGGTACAGATTCACGACCACGAGTTCGAACGGCTCGATCCCATGGTCCTGGAGATCGGTGCGGTGGTCGGCGCGATCGAGATCAGCGAGGATGCCCCCGTGGATGTTCGGGTGGAGGGTCTTGACACGGCCTCCGAGGAGTTCGGGAGCCCCCGTCACGTCGGCAACGTGCGTGACCGGTACCCCTGCCTCCTCAAGATGGGCGGCGGTCCCTCCCGACGAAACGATCTCAACACCATGTTCGATGAGTCGTGCCGCGAAGTGCTGCAGGTCGGTCTTGTCCGACACGGAGATCAGCGCCCGCTTGACCGCAATCTGTTTCATGAGACCGCTTCCCTCGAGTTGATCTTCCACTCAACGACGCCTTCGCTCACTGAGATCTCCCCACGCCCGAACGCCCCGACGACCTCCGGGTACAGACGGTGTTCGACGTCCTGGATGCGCCGCCGCAGCTCATCGACGTCGTCTCCGGGGAGGACCGGGACGCTCCGTTGGGCAATGATCGGTCCGTGATCGACCAGTTCGTCGACAAGGTGGACGGTCACACCGGTCGTGGAAACACCAGCCGCGAGCGTCTCCTCGATTGCGTGGGCACCGGGGAAGGCCGGTAGCAGCGAGGGGTGGGTGTTCAGGATCGCATGGGGGAACCGCTCCACCGCCTGCGGGGCGAGGATGCGCATGAACCCTGCGAGCACCAGCGCCTCCGCCCCGAGATCCACCGCTGTTTCAACAATGGTGTCGGTGAACGCCTCCCGGGAGGTGTGGTCCGACCAGGCCACCACGCGTGTTGCGATCTCTGCATCACGGGCCCGTACCAACCCATGAGCTTCGGGTCGATCGGAGATCACCCCGACGATTCGGCAGCCGAACTCGGGGTCGGCTGCCGCGTCAATGAGTGCCTGCAAATTTGTCCCACTTCCTGAGATCAGAACGGCGATGGGGACCTTTGGTGGCATTGCTGGTCATTGTAGAAGCACGGGGATGGCATGAACCTTCGTTCTGTGGGCTGTAACCCACCGTCACGGTGGGTTCATACCCTGGGTACGCGTTCTACCCCATTGCTTGGAGCATGGCGGTGCCCATGTCGGTGGGGGTGGGGGCCATGACGACTCCTGCGGCTTCGAGCGCCTCAATCTTTGCCTCGGCGGTTCCCTTGCCACCCGAGATGATCGCGCCGGCGTGACCCATCCGCTTGCCGGGAGGGGCCGAGGTACCAGCGATGAAGGCAGCCACGGGCTTGGTCATGTTTGCGGTGATCCATGCAGCGGCATCCTCCTCAGCGGTGCCGCCGATCTCGCCGATCATGATCACACCCTCGGTTGCGGGATCGTCGTTGAAGAGGGTGAGACAGTCGACGAAGTTCGTCCCGTTGACCGGGTCCCCGCCGATCCCGATCGCCGTCGTCTGGCCGAGCCCGTTGCGGGTCAACTGGTGAACCGCCTCATAGGTCAGGGTTCCCGAACGGGACACGACCCCGATCCTGCCGGGGGTGTGGATGTACCCTGGCATGATCCCGATCTTGCACTCCTTGGGGGTGATGACGCCGGGACAGTTCGGGCCGACCAGTCGTACGTCGCAGTCCTGGAGATACCGTTTTGCGACCACCATGTCTCCAACCGGGATGCCCTCCGTGATGCAGATGATGAGTGGCATGCCGGCTTCGCCTGCCTCCATGATGGCGTCAGCAGCCACCGGTGGTGGGACATAGACGACGCTGGCGTTCGCCCCCGTTGCATCCATCGCCTCGCGCACCGAGCGGAAGATCGGCACCTCGGTCGAGTACGAATCCCCCCTCCCGGGAACCCCGGAGTGGTCGGTCTCCCCGGTGAACAGCTCGGTTCCGCCTGCCCGTGACGGGTGGACGGCAGCCACCACGTTCGTACCGTACGCAATCGCCTTGTCCGTATGGAACCTACCGGTCTTGCCGAGGCCTTGTACCAGAACCCTGGTTTCCTTGTTGACGAGCACACTCACTTTGTCAACTCCACAATCTTCACCGCTCCATCTTTCATGTCCTCAGCACTGACCACGTTGAGACCAGACGCATCAATGATCTGCTTCCCAAGCTCGACGTTCGTCCCTTCAAGGCGCACCACGAGGGGCACCGCAAGCCCAACTTCCTCGACGGCCGCGACCACGCCTTCGGCAATGGTGTCACAGCGCATGATGCCGCCGAAGATGTTGATGAAGATGCCTTTGACGTTGGGATCCGCCGTGATGATCTTGAACGCGGCCACGATCTGATCCTTCTCGGCACCCCCACCGACATCAAGGAAGTTTGCCGGCTCCCCACCGACGTACTTGATGATGTCCATGGTTGCCATCGCCAGACCGGCACCGTTCACCATGCAGCCGATCGAGCCATCAAGCTTGATGAAACTGAGCCCGAACTCGGCGGCTCGGGCTTCGGCTGCGTCCTCCTCGGACGAATCCCTGAGAGCCACGATGTCTGGGTGCCGGAAGAGGGCGTTCGCCTCAAACGACATCTTCCCGTCGAGTGCGATCACCTCCCCGTCCGTGGTGACCACCAGCGGGTTGATCTCAACGAGGTCGGTGTCGAGCTTGACCGCGGTCTCGGTGAGCATCCTGAGAAACGCAGCTCCGTTGCGTGCCGCGGTGCCGTCCAGCCCGAGACCGCTCGCGATCCGAGCCGCCTGGAACTCCAGCAACCCGAACGCAGGGTCGATCTCCTCCCTGAGAATCTTCTCGGGTGTGGCTTCGGCAACCACTTCAATCTCGGTTCCCCCCTCTGTTGACGCCATGACGATGTTGCGGCTGGTCGTCCGGTCAAGGAGCACGGAGAGGTACAGCTCCCGTGCGATGTCAACACCCTGTTCGATGTACAACCGGTTGACCGTTTTGCCCTCAGGCCCGGTCTGAACGGTGACCAGTGTTGAGCCGAGCATTTTGGACGCGAGGTCCGCAACCTTGGCCTTGGTCGCTTCGACACCACCATTGATCCCGTCAAGAACGACGTTGACCCCACCGAGATCGGGGTGCTCCTTGAACCGACCCTTGCCTCTCCCTCCAGCATGGATCTGGGACTTCACGACGACGACAGGGTTCCCTGTCTCTTTGACGAGTTGGGCTGCAGCCTCGGCCCCAGCCTCGGGATCGGTGACCATGATCCCGGCAGGGACCGGGATGCCGGCCGCCTTCATCAGGGCTTTGGCCTGGTATTCGTGGATCTTCACGTGCCCTCCTCGGGAACGGTTCATGTGTTGTTGGCTGTTCGTCAGTCCCGCGAGAACGTCTCGGCAACCCAGCCCTGGATGGTTTCAAGGGATGTCCCTGGACCGAAGATCCGGGAGATACCGGCAGCCTCCAGTCCGGGGATATCGGCGTCAGGGATGACCCCACCGCCGAACACCACAATATCGCTGGCCCCGCGTGCTGCAAGTTCAGCAACGACACTCGGAAAGAGCGTCCTGTGCGCACCTGACAACGCCGAGAGTCCCACACCGTCAACGTCCTCCTGAATGGCGATGGAGGCGATGGTTGCGGGAGTCTGGTGGAGTCCGGTGTAGATCACTTCACAGCCCGCATCCCGAAGAGCACGAGCGACAACTTTTGCGCCGCGGTCGTGGCCGTCGAGGCCTGGTTTCGCAATGAGGATCCGAATTGGCACAACGCGATGGTAGACACCCCCATGCGCCAGACGTTGGGCGACACCCCAACAATGGCTCGGGAACACCAAGGTTTCCCGCCTTCTGTCCGCGGGGATGGGTGGGCGCACCGGTCAGGTGGTCACGCCTCGTCGAGTTTCTCCAGCGGTGCCCATGCCAACAACAACCGCTTTGTCCCGGGTCCGTCAAAGACGACAACGGCTTCGGCCCGATCCCCGGTTCCGGCGATGTCACGGACGACACCCTCCCCCCAGTGGGAATGGCGGACACGGTCACCGGGGGCGATATCGGTGTCGGAGATGACCGAGGTTGGTGTTCTTGACTCCATCGTGGCGGACCGGCGCGTTCGCTTCATCGTGCGGGTGAGACGGTCAGGGATCTCGCCGAGGAACCGGCTCGGTCCGTTGAAGTTGTTCTGGCCCCACAGGTTGCGACCCCACGCCCTCGTGAGATACAGGCGTTCCTCTGCCCGGGTGATCCCCACATAACAGAGCCGTCGTTCCTCCTCGAGCTCGGTGGGATCCCCGAGGGTCCGTACATGGGGGAACACCCCGTCCTCGAGACCGGTGAGGAACACCGCGGGGAACTCAAGCCCTTTTGCGTTGTGCAGCGTCATCAGGGTCACATTCGAGCCTTCCATCCGGACGTCGTTGTCGGTCACGAGACTGATCGCCTCGAGAAACATCTGGAGCTTTCCGGTCCCATCAAGAGCCGCCCACTCCTCGGGTCCGATCGAGGCCGGTCCTGTTTCCTCGAACTCGGCGGC
>CAZULI010000127.1:0-5321 GCA_964621095.1 uncultured Acidimicrobiaceae bacterium
GGCTTCGCGAGCTGATTCCCCGGCAGATGTTTGACGTCCCCATCCAGGCGGCGATCGGATCCAGGATCATCTCGCGTGAGACGATCAAGGCCCGACGCAAGGACGTCACGGCGAAGTGTTACGGCGGGGACATCTCACGCAAGCGGAAACTGCTCGAGAAACAACGGGAAGGCAAGAAACGCATGAAGATGGTGGGGTCGGTTGAGGTGCCCCAGGAAGCGTTCGTTGCCGCCCTCACCATCGGGGATGAGTAACCACACTCCCGCCGAAGGAGCTTGGCCGATGCGACCCGACAGCGCCGACCTCGCCGATGCGGCAGCAGGCTGGAAGTCCGCGTACCTCCACATTCCGTTCTGTCTCAGGCGGTGTCCGTACTGTGATTTTGCGATTGTCGATGAGTCGGTCGATGGTCGCAGGGACGTTGACCGGTACGTCGATGCGGTCCTCGCTGAGATCGAGATGGAGGACGGCATCGGCCCGCTCAATGCGATCAACTTCGGTGGTGGCACCCCGACCCGCCTGGCGCCCCAACAACTCATCGCGATGGTGTCCTCCCTGCGGTCCCGGTTCTCCTGCACCGACGATGTCGAGGTCTCCCTCGAAGTGAACCCGGAGGACTGGACCCAGGACCTGGCGTCGGCCCTCGCTGAGGGAGGCTTCACCCGTGTCTCACTCGGCGCGCAGTCCTTCGATGACGATGTCCTGCGCGCACTCGGGAGGAGTCACACGGCGGACACCATCGCGGCATGTGTCGCGTCGGCACGAAGCGCCGGGTTCCGCTCCGTGTCGATCGATCTCATCTTCGGGCACCCCGCCGAGTCGGACGAGTCGTGGAGGACCTCGGTGGATCGTGCCCTTGCACTTGATCCCGACCACATCTCAACGTACTCATTGACCGTCGAGCCAGGAACCCAACTGTCGCGCGAGGTTCGGGGAGGTGCGCCAGGTCCCGATGATGACACCCAGGCTGACCGCTACGAGTACTTTCTCGAGAGGGCTGGCGCTGAGGGCATCATCCGCTACGAGGTGTCGAACCACGCACGGGTCGGCCATGCATGCCGGTACAACCTCTCCACATGGAGCAACGGTGAGTACATCGCGTTCGGGCTCGCAGCACACGATCACATCAACCGGGTGCGCTCACGCAACCACCGGCGGATCGACCGGTACCTCGAAGCGGTGGAAGCCGATACCCGACCCCGGCTTGGCTCTGAAACCCTGAGTGTGGCCGCTTCGGAACGTGACGCCCTCATGCTCGAACTCCGGCTGGCGTGCGGCGCGGCCATGACCGACACCGCGGAGCGGTTTGTTGCCTCACCGGAGGGTCAACGGTTGATCAACGCTGGTGTGATGGAGCTCCGGGCGGGTCGACTGGTCGTCGTCGACCCGTTGGTCACCGACGCGGTGGCGCGAGAAGCGTTATCAGTCTCAGTCCTTGATTGCTAACTTTCAAGCATGCTTGATGATCGATCCTCTCAGGTTCTCAAGGCTCTTGTTGAGGAGTACATCCGCACCGGTGAGCCCGTGAGTTCCAACTCGGTCCTCGCTTGCAGCGGCCTTGACGTGAGCTCCGCGACCGTGCGCAACGACCTGGCGCGTCTTGAGTCCTACGGGTTCGTCGACCAACCCCACCCCTCCGCAGGCCGGGTGCCAACGCATCAGGGGTACCGCTTCTACGTCGACAATCTCGCCCCCGCGAAGTTGCGGGAAGGCACGAGGGATCGCATCGCATCCTTCTTCCTCGATGTTCACCGCCAGATCTCGGAGCTGCTGAAAGCGACGTCGACGTTTGTCAGTGATCTCACCACCTACCCGGCGGTCGTGGTCGGGCCCGGCAGGCTGACCGATACGATCAAAGAGGTCAGGCTGATCCACGTCGGAGGAACCGTTGTCCTCGCCGTTGCGGTTGCCGACAACGGACGGGTCCATCAGGAGTTCGTGGACATCGGTGTCGTCCCCGACGAGGAGGCGCTCACGGCCGCCGAACGGCTCATCGCCGCTGCGTACGAAGGCAGAACGCTTGAGGATTCGGTCACCGATCATCTGGTGCTGTCCCAGCTCTCGGCGGTCGTGCGTCGGGTTGTCGTCCCCGTGACCCAGCAACTCGCAACCTCGAGCGACAAGGAACGTGAGGTCTACGTCGGTGGAACCGCCCAGATGGCGTCGCTGTGGAACGACCTGACCATGGTGCGGCAACTGCTCGGCCTCATTGATCAGCAGGCGTCGCTGATCGCTCTCATGAGTGATGACACCACCGGAACCCAGGTGCGGTTCGGCCCCGACCTTGGCAACGTCGATGACCTTGCGGTCGTATCCACCACGTACGAGATGACGTCGGGGCGCACGGGTCGCATTGGGGTGATTGCGCCGATGCGGATGGATTACCGACACACGATCAGGGTGGTGGAACAGGTGTCGGAGAGTCTCGGGGATCAACTCGGGGCTGATGAATGAAGGATTACTACGACATCCTGGGCGTGGCTCGGGACGCCTCCCCGGACGAGATCAAGAAAGCGTTCCGACGCTTGGCGCGTGCCACCCATCCCGACGCCAATCCTGACGATCCGACTGCAGAGGAACGATTTCGGGACATAGCGGAGGCGTATGAGGTGCTCTCCGATGACCAGAAGCGGGCCCGCTACGACCGGGGCGAGACTTTTGGTGGACAGGATCTCTTCAGCCAGTTCGGCGGCCTCGAGGACATTCTCCAGCAGTTCTTCGGTGGGCGAGGCGGCGGTATGTTCGGTGGGTTCGGTGGTGCACGCGGCCCGGCACGCGGCCAGGACATTGCGCTCCGACTGGATCTTGAACTCGGGGAAGCCGCGTTCGGAGTGCAACGTGAGGTCCAGTTCACGTCTGCGGTCACCTGCCAAACCTGTGACGGCTCAGGCGCTGCACCGGGGACGACGCCAATCACGTGTTCGCGGTGCGGGGGACAGGGTCGGGTGCAGGTACCCCGCCAGACCATGCTCGGGACGATGCTCACGGTGGAGGACTGCCGGGAGTGCTCCGGCACCGGTATCCGGATCGATGACCCGTGTGGGTCGTGTCGTGGGGACGGAAGCCACGCCGGCGAACGAACGCTCACCGTTGAGGTCCCCGCTGGGGTCGATTCGGGTACACGCCTGAGGTTGAGCGGGAAAGGCGGCGCTGGTCAGCGCAACGCCCCTCCAGGCGATGCGTACGTCGAGGTCCGCGTCAAGGCCGATCCCCGGTATCAGCGGGTCGGGGACGACCTCCATCACCGAGTGACGATCGGGTTCACCGAGGCGATTTTTGGTGCCGAGATCGACGTGCCCCTGCTCGATGGGGAGATGGAGTCACTTGACATCCCTGCAGGGACCCAACCCGAGACGGTGTACCGCCTTGGCAAGAAGGGTGTTCCGCACCTTCGCGGCCGCGGTCGGGGCGACATGCTGGTCCATGTCGAGGTGACCGTCCCGACCGATCTCGATGCGGAGCAGGAGGAACTGCTCCGCACCTATGCGGATCTGCGTGGCGAGCAGCCGGCAGCGAGGAAACGCGGCATCTTCCGGAGATGAAACCCTCGTGATGATCGTCTCGGACGTTTCCATCCAAGGGTTGTCGTACGAGGGGTGACTCCCTAAACTGACGACGGAGAGTGTTTGTCACTCCACGTTCAGTGGCGTGACGTGTCAGGCGGAGGAACCTTGGAGTACAACGAGCGAGTCGGTGCCCGGTTGCGGGCGATCAGACTCCAGCATGACATGTCGCTCCACGACGTCCATGAAGCCACCGGTGGTGAGTTCAAGGCGGCGGTTCTCGGAGCGTACGAACGTGGCGAACGGTCCATCTCCCTGTCGCGGCTGCACCGTTTGGCGGTGTGTTACAACGTCCCCCTGAACCAGCTGCTCCCCGACGACGACATCGTGACGCCCACCGCCGTCTCCCTCTCCGAGGGGGTCACCATCGACCTCACCCGTCTTGAGCAGCTCCCTGCGGAACTCGGAGGGGTCATTGATCGGTTTCTCAACAAGATCCAGGTCCAACGCCAGGACTTCAACGGCCGGGTCCTGACGATCCGGGGTGCGGATGTCGCCATGCTCGCCGTGCTGCTCGACATCCCTGACACCGAACTCGTTGACCAGATCAAACGCTGACGGCTGCCGAGGATCCGAAGGCGACCAACTCATGTTCCGTGTCGTGTCCGTGGTGTGCCGGGAAAAACAAGGTTGCGGTCCTACCGGGGTATGGGGGATATACTCCGGCGCGCACTCATCGTGCATTTTTTGCATCTGCCAGGAGACAGGAAACATAGGTTTTGACCTATCCACCTGACACAGACTCACGGGTGCGGGTCTCGTCCAACCATTTGATGACTGAGCTCTTGGGCAACCGGGACGTGCACCTCAAACGCGTCGAAGCCGCGTTCCCTCGCGCGCGTCTTGTCGCCCGTGGCAACGAGATCGACTTCGTGGGCGACGACGCCGAGGTTGGCATGGCTCGAACCGTCATCGAGGAGTTGCTGATCCTGGTCCAGGAGGGTCAATCCCTTGATGCCGACCGTGTGGATCGGGTCATCTCCATGGTCCGGTCGGATGTACCGAAACCATCGAACGTCTTCACCGATTCGATCTCGGTGGGTCGGGGGAAGGTTGTTCGTGCCAAGACCCTCGGCCAGAAGGGGTACGTGGACGCGATTCGTCAGAACACCCTTGTGTTCGGCATCGGTCCTGCCGGTACCGGTAAGACGTACCTCGCCATGGCGTGTGCCGTCGAGGCGTTCACATCGGGGTCCGTGAGACGCATCATTCTCTCCCGCCCCGCGGTTGAAGCAGGTGAACGCCTTGGGTTCCTCCCGGGGGACCTCGCGGCAAAAGTCGATCCGTATCTCAGACCGCTCTACGACGCCCTCTACGAGATGCTCGGCCCCGAGGAAACAAGTCGACTGATGGAGCAGGGGACGATCGAGATCGCTCCTCTTGCCTACATGCGGGGTCGCACCCTCAATGATGCGTTCGTCGTCCTCGATGAGGCCCAGAACACGACACCTGAGCAGATGAAGATGTTCCTGACCCGGCTGGGGTTCAACTCCAAGATGATCATCACGGGTGACGTGACCCAGATGGATCTCCCAGAGGGGAGACCGTCGGGTCTCATGGTGGTGCGCAACGTCCTGCACCGGATACCTGGGATCGGGTTTGGTGAGCTCACCGGTGACGACGTGGTTCGTCACCGGATTGTCGCGGCGATCGTGGATGCGTACGCCAGGTACGAATCCCAGCAACGATCATGAGCGCTGTCCTCGATCGCAGGAAGACCGCGATCAACATCCTCGTGTTCATCCTGACCGTTGTGGT
>CAZULI010000128.1:0-5302 GCA_964621095.1 uncultured Acidimicrobiaceae bacterium
ACGGGAACACGTCTCCAACCCATGATGACTCCTTACTTCATGACGTGTTGTTCACATCCCCAGATCAGGGTTGGTTGGACGGTGAGGGGGGATGAATCGGTCAGTTTGACGTTACTACGTGCGACCATCGCTGCTGCGGTTTCCAACGAGCAGTGGGAGTGTGGGATGCGCCCACGTGCGGTTCTGCCCGCTGACGAGCCTGGGTCCTCACCCTGACCATGCCGGGCGGATTCGGGTTGGGTGGCCCAACCACTCGCTCGATCGCCGCGATCATTTTGACCCCCCGGAAATGTTGACTAGCGTGTCGTAATGAGCAGTTACGATCAATCACCCACCGCATCGTTGCGCGAAGAGCACGAACTCATCCTGAAGGTTCTCAATCGACTGGATGAGATGCTTGCCGAGGAGAAGCGGGGCGGCGAACTCGACTTTGACACGTTTGAGTCGTGTGTCACGTTCTTCCGACTCTTCACCGACAAGTTCCATCATGCCAAGGAGGAGGACCTTCTCTTCCCTGAGTTGGCGAAAGAGGGTCTCCCCTCTGATTCGGGTCCGGTTGCGTCCATGCTTCAGGACCACGCCCAGGGCAGGGAGTACGTCGGGGAGATGGTTGCCGAGTTCGAGGCAGCGAGGGCTGGCGACGAACGGGCCGGTCGGTACTTGCGAGAGGCAGCACAGGGGTACATCGACCTCCTGGTCGATCACATCACCCGCGAGGATGCAAGTGTGTTCACCATGGCCGATGACATGATCACCGGTTCTGCGTGTTCGACGCTGTGCTCGCAGTACGAAGACGTGTGCGCGATGCAGTTCGAGGGGCAGACGAAAGCGGATCTCGAGCGTCTCGCCGAACAGATCATCTGAGGAACGCCAAGCCAGCGAGCTTACGGGGGCGTTGTTGTCGTTTGCCGCCACTGGCGGTTCACGAGGTCTCTACTCCCGTCGGAGAGCGTAGGCGACCGCCTCCATCCGACTGTGCACATTGAGTTTGTTGAGGATGTGCTGGATGTGGTTGCGGACCGTTGCCTGGGAGACAAACAGCTTCTCGGAGATCGCAGCTCCGTCGAGACCCTCAGTGAGGAGCTGAAGTACCTCACGCTCCCGTGACGTCAACACCGCAAGGCGGTCGTCATGGATTCTCGAGTCACCGATCGTCCAGCCATCGAGCCGTTGCACGATGAGTCGCTCAAGCTCGGGGGGGAGAGCGATCTCACGGATCAGATGCACGATGCGGCACTGATCCCGCATCTCAATGGGGGGGACGATGGTTGATGCACTCAGCCAGAGCGTCTCATTCGAGGAAGACCGCCCAAGGACTTCTCGGTGATCGATGATCTCGTCGGGATGACCGACGTTGAACGCCGGACATGATGGGCCACAGACCGAGTCACCGCATCGGTTCCGCCAATGCAACACCTCGGCACAATGTCGCCCCAGGACCTCCTCTGGGGCGTAGCCGAGCAGTCGGGTTGCGCCCTCGTTCCACGCGATGATCTCCATCGACCCGTTGATCGCCACCATCGCGTCACCGGTTCGACCAAGCATCCCAAGCATCTCGGCGAGCGGACCCGTCACGGTGCTGGTGATCGTTGTGGTCTTGTTCATGGGCCACCTGCCGCTGCGGCGGGAGTATTGCACCTGACGCTACGGCGGAATCACGCCACCGTCAAACGTACTGCCCGCTTCTTGTCACTCCGACTGTGTGTGGAGCACGTTGAGAATCCCTCCTGCTGCGAGGATGTCGCGCATCTCCGCCGGTAGGGCGTCGCCAACGAGGGCGGCTCCGGTGTCGATGTTGATGACACTCCCCTCCGAGAGCACCACCTTCCCGGTGTCGCCATCGGAGAACGCGTCGTGAACCCCGTGGCACACAACGACCGGGAGCCCGACCGCGACCGCGTTGCGCATGAAAATCCGGGCGAATGATTCGGCAACCACGCATGCCACACCGAGTGCCCGGAGATTCTCAGGAGCGGTCTCTCTACTTGATCCACACCCAAAGTTTGTGCCGGCCACGACAATGTCCCCCGGTTGCACGTTGGGTGCGAACTCGGGGTTGACGGATTCGAGCACATGGAGCATGCGAACCTCGACCGGGTGGACCGCGTACTGTCCCGGGGAGAGAACATCGGTGCTGATGTCATCACCGAACTTCCACACCCGACCGATCATGTGATCTTCCTGCAGACTGGACTCAGACATGGACCGCTCCGATCTTGCGGGGATCCGCAATCGAACCAGCAACGGCCGACGCCGCAACGGTTGCGGGGGAGCCGAGATAGATCTCAGCAGCGGCATGGCCCATCCGACCGGTGAAGTTGCGGTTGTGCGTCCCAATGCACCGTTCCCCTTCAGCGAGGAGACCACCGTGTCCGCCGAAGCAGGGGCCACAGCCCGGTGCAAGGATCGTGGCACCCGCATCCACCAGCGTTGCGAGAATCCCGCTGTCGGTCGCCTCCTTCATGACGGTCTGGGATGCAGGCGAGACGATGAGTCTGACTCCTGACGCAATGTGCTTCCCTTCCAGCACGGCTGCCGCTGCTCGGAGATCCTCGATGCGTCCGTTGGTGCACGAACCGATGAACGCCTGGTCGATCACGGTCCCTTCCACATCGGTCACGGAACCAACGTTGCCAACATCATGGGGTTTGGCGACCTGGGGATCAAGATCGCTCAGCGTGATCTCGTGGACTGCTTCATAGCGTGCGTCAGCGTCCGGGGCGAACGGCTCGGTGCCGTCCCCGGTCTGTTCGATCAGATACGCGTCGGTGACCTCGTCGGCAGCGAAGACGCCAAACTTCGCCCCCATTTCGACCGCCATGTTGGAGACCGTGAGTCGTGAGGACATGTCGGCATGGATGACTCCGGGTCCGCCGAACTCCATCGCCTTGTACTGGGCACCGTCGGTGCCGTAGCGACCGGCGAGGTGCAGGATGACATCCTTCCACGTGACACCCGGCTGGAGCTCACCAAACATCTCGAACCGGATCGTCTCAGGAACCCGGAACCAGAGACGGCCGGTGGAGAGGGCGTACACCATATCGGACGTTCCGATGCCGGTTCCCCCTGCCCCGAGGGCTCCGTACGTCGTTGTGTGGGAGTCGGTGCCCACGATCAGCATTCCCGGGCGAACGTGGCCACCCTCGGGGAGGAGCTGGTGGCAGATCCCTGCCCCTGCGTCGTAGAACGTCTCGATGCCGAGGCGGTGGACGTGCTCCCTGATTCGCTTGTGGAGGGCGGCTGCCTCAGCGGAGGGTGCTGGCACCAGGTGGTCGATGACGACGGCGACTTTGGTTCTGTCGAAGATCTGATCGCCCTCGACCTCCTGAAGCATGTCAAAGACCCGTGCAGCGAAGATGTCGTGGAGCATCGCGAGATCGATTTGCGCGACCACGAACTCGCCTGCGCCAACCGCCCCACCCCCGGCTGCCCGTGCAAAGATTTTTTCTGCCAGTGTCATGCCCATGGTGATGCTCCCTTCACCCAGCGCCGAGGCTTCGTCCGCCACAGACGTAGAGCGTCTGACCTGTCACATACGACGACTCGTCCGCGGCGAGGAACAACGCTGCATTGCCGATGTCGGCCGGTTGTCCAATTCTACGCGCCGGAATCGTCTTGATGAGACGCTCCTGCACTTCCTCATCAAGGCTTCGGAACAAGGGGGTGTCCACGAGTGCCGGTGCGATCACGTTTGCGGTCACCCCGAAGCGGGCCATCTCGAGGGCAAGGGTGCGGGTCAGCGAGATCACGGCACCCTTCGAGGCGGCGTAGTTCGCCTGCCCCGGCCCACCCAACCAAGCTCGGGATGACACGTTGATGATCCGTCCCGAGTTTTGCTCCATGAAGTGAGGTGCAACGGCACGGCACATGAGGAACTGAGACTTGAGGTTCACCTCGATGACGGTGTCCCAATCCTCTTCCGACATTTTGGCGAGGTACCCGTCCCGTGCCATGCCGACGTTGTTGACCAGGATGTCGACCCGCCCGAACGCCTCGATCGCTGCGGCGACGAGACCGTTGGCACCCTCGGCGGAAGCCACATCGGCTGCGTGGCCGACCGCAGTGTGTCCTGCCTCGACGAACTCAGCGACGGTCTCGTCAACCCGGTCCGCCACGAGGTCGTTGATGACGACCTTGGCACCCGCGCCAGCCAACACTTCGGCGATGCCCCGTCCGATCCCCTGGCCGGAGCCCGTGACAATGGCGACTCTGTCTCGTACGTTCACATTCGATCCTTTCCGAGGGGTGACCTTGCGTTGGTGGGGGGGGAGTCAGCGTCCTTTGAACTCGGGGTTGCGCTTTTCGACGAACGCTTTGATTCCCTCCTCGCGATCCTCACTGGCACGCAGGACTGCGTGACTCGTTGATTCGAGTTCAAGCCCCGTCTCCATGTCCGTCTCGGTGGCGCGGTTGATGAGCTCCTTGACCCGGTCATGGGAGAGAGGGGCACGGGACGCGATCCGCTCAGCGAGTTTCATGGTCTCCTCCATGAGGTCGTCATCGGGAACGACCCGGTTGACGAGACCCATCCGATGGGCGTCGGCGGCACTGACGTGGTCCGCGGTGAACATCAGTTCCTTGGCGAACCCCGGTCCGATCAGTCGGGTGGCCCGTTGTGTCCCACCAGCACCGGGGAGGCTCCCGACCTTGGCTTCGGGGAACCCGAGACGGGCGCTTTCGGTCGCGATCCGGAGATCACACGCGAGCGCCATCTCAAGCCCACCACCGAGGGCGTACCCTCGGATGGCCGCGATCACGGGCACAGGCAGGCTTTCGAACCGTCCGAAGACACTCCTGACGAGCAGACCGAGCGGGTCATGGATGAGGCCTGCTTCGAACTGGGCACCACGACTCTTGAGGTCCGCTCCGACACAGAACGCCTTGTCGCCAGCTCCCGTGAGCACGAGGGCCCGGGTGTCGGGGTCTCGCTCGATCTCGTCAAGGAGGTCACCGATCGTCTCCAACATGTCGACCGTCATTGCGTTGAGCGCCTCGGGTCGGTTGAGCGTCAGGACCCCAACGGCGCCCACCGTTTCGTACAGAACGAGTGCTGCATCGGTGTCGTCCTGTGGTGCCTGCTGGTCGTTGGCTGCGTTGTCAACGGTCATCTGAACCTCCTATTGGGGACGCTTGTCTGGTTGGACGGTTGCGTCATCGGTCCACTGGACGATGACACCCGTGTCGATCAGGTGTGCGATCTCGGTGTCGGTGAAACCATGGCCGCGGAGAACCCCCGATGAATGCTCACCGGGAATCGGTGGGGCGGGAGCGGACGACCCCCCCGTCGTCTCTGAGAACCTGG
>CAZULI010000129.1:0-5286 GCA_964621095.1 uncultured Acidimicrobiaceae bacterium
GGTACGGGACATCCCACCACAGTACCTTGCTCTGGCGGTCCCGGTTCTGTGGGTCGAGGTGGCGGTGACGGTACCATCCACAGATGCAGGTCTACAACACCCTTCAGCGTGCCGTCGTCCCATTCGTGCCGACCGATCCTGAACGAGTGACGGTGTACGTGTGTGGCCCGACGGTGCAGTCTGAGCCGCATCTCGGCCATGGTCGATCGGCGGTTGCGTTTGACGTACTGTGGCGGTACCTCGAATGGGTGGGGTACACCGTCGTCTTTGTCCGCAACATCACCGATGTGGACGACAAGATCATTGCTCGCGCCAACGAACTGGGTCAGACGACCGCCGAAGTCACGGGGGCGTCACTTGAGGCGTTCACGACTGCCTACGACAAGCTTGGCATTCGGAGACCGACGATTGAGCCGAGAGCCACCGAGAACATCGACGAGATGATCACCATTGTGGAGAACCTCATCAGTCGGGGCGTTGCGTATGAGTCCGGGGGGGACGTCTACTTCTCGGTTCGCTCTTTCGAGGGGTACGGCAAGCTGTCACGCCACAACCTCGATGATCTGCGGGCCGGTGAACGGGTTGAGCCCGGCGTGCAGAAACGTGACGTTCTTGACTTCGCGCTCTGGAAGGCGGCGAAACCGGGGGAACCGGCGTGGGAGAGTCCGTGGGGGGAGGGGCGGCCCGGGTGGCACATCGAGTGCTCGGCCATGGCCCTGCGATACCTCGGCAACGGGTTCGACATCCATGGTGGCGGCACCGACCTCATCTTCCCGCACCATGAGAACGAGATCGCCCAGTCAGAGGCAGCCTCGGGGACGACGTTCGCCGGGTACTGGATGCACAACGGGATGCTGAACCTCTCGGGTGAGAAAATGGCGAAGTCGACGGGGCACTACATCACGCTCCTGGAGAGCGTTCACGAGTGGGATCCCATGGCCGTTCGGTTGTTCTATCTGCGAACCCACTACCGCAAACCCCTCGACTTCAGCCGCTCCGCTCTTGCCGACGCCGAGAGCAGTCTTGCCCGGTTGCGTGCCTTTCGGAGACGAACCTCGTCGGAGGTGGGAGCACATGCAGACACAGCGGTGCTCGACGCGTTCCGAGCCTCCATGGACAGCGACCTCGACGTGGCCGGCGCGTTGGCGGTCATCTTCGAAGCGGTGCGGGCAGCCAACGCCAAGCTGGATTCGGGTGATGATGCCGCCGAGCTCGTTGCGGCGATCAATGAGGCGTTGGACGTCCTCGGGATCGACCTCGGCGACGCCGAGACCGGTGAGGTGAATGTCTCAGCCCTGGCAGCCGACCTGGGACTCTCCGTCGCATCGGTCGACGAGCTTGTTGCGGCACGAAACGCCGCACGAGACGATCGCAACTTCGTACTTGCTGACGCCATTCGGGACGGCTTGGCAGCGTTGGGCATCACGATCGAGGACACGGCCGATGGCACGCGCTGGCATCGGGACTGACCTCGAAGGGTTCCATGCGATCAGTGCGGCTGTCGCCGCTGGCCGAGTCACGGTCTTGTACGTCGAACAGGGGCGACTGGGTCGACCTGAGGTAGCCGCAGTCGTCGACGACGCTCGCGCCATCGGTGCCCGAATCGAGGTGGTCGACGACGTCCGCGACCGTGCGGTGACCGGGGCACCCCAGGGTCTTGTTGCGATCGCGCGACCGCTCCCAACCGTTTCGATCAAAGACCTGGTCGCCGCGGTGGATGTGCCCGCACTCCTGGTTCTTGACCATGTTGAGGATCCCCGAAACATCGGGGCTGCCGCCAGATCAGCGCTCGCATCGGGGATGTCGGGGCTTGTGGTCGCGCACAACCGTGCCGCCCCCCTCGGTGCAACCGCGTTCAAGGCTGCGGTCGGCGCTCTCGAAACCTTGCCCATTGCGGTGGTTTCGTCAATCCCTGATGCACTCAAGCGCCTGGGCCAGCTCGGAGTCTGGTGTGTCGGTCTTGATGGGGACGCTGAACAGTCGTTGCTCGGACTCGACCTGTTGGCGCTCCCGGTCGGGGTGTGTGTGGGGGCGGAGGGACGGGGGTTGTCACAGCTTGCGGCTCAGCGGTGTGATGTTGTGGCGCGGATCCCGATGGTTGGCGAGACCGAGAGTCTCAACGCCTCGATCGCGAGTGCTCTCGCCTGTTACGAGGTTGCTCGCGTCAGGGGTTGGGTATCCTGACGCCTTCGCTGGCGTAGCTCAGTTGGCCAGAGCAGCCGCCTTGTAAGCGGCAGGTCATGGGTTCGAATCCCATCGCCAGCTCAAACCCTCGCTCGGATTCTCCGGAACAAGGCCCACGTTTTTCATGGTGAGTCGTGAGTTCGCCAGTTCGGTTCTCCGCTGCGTGCTCGCACCACGTACACTCGCGTCGTGGCTGACGATCAATCAGGGTTTGACGGTACGCGGTCCGAGGACCTCTGGACCGTTGTGCGCCGGCTTGGAGTGTTTGCGTGGTCAGTGATCGGCGTCCTGATCCTGATCGTCGTGGCGTTCTGGGTCCTCAACCGCGGCCGCATCATCTTTGCACCGTTGTTGTTGGCGGTGGTGATCGTGTTCGTCCTGAACCCGTTGGTGACCTGGTTCCACAACCATGGGGTACCGCGGATCGTCGGAGCCCTGATCGGGTTCCTCACGTTCTTCTCCGGCGTGGCTCTGCTCATCATCGTCGTGGCCCCCGACATGGTGGACCAAGCCCAGTCACTGGTTCAACGCTTTCCCGAGATTTTCGATGACACAGCGCTCCAGCTTCACAACCTTCTTGCGGACATCGGGTTTGACACCATGCCGGTCTGGACGTACGACGGCCTGGTGAAGTATCTCAATGATCCGGGGAACCGTGACACCCTGATCGATCTCATCACGGCCAACATTGGAGGCATCACCTCGGGCATCCTTGAGTTCGTTCTTGTGTTCCTCATTGGCCCCGTTCTGGCGTTCTACTTCCTGGTTGACCTTCCCTCCACCGGGCGCCGCATCATGGGGGTCTTCCCGCCACAGCGGCAGGCGGAAGTCATCCATCTCGGGAATCAGTTGAACGCAGCGCTCGGCGGATTCCTGCGAGGCCAGCTGGTGGTTGCGTTCATCGTCGGATCGCTGCTATCGCTGGGGTACTGGATGATTGGTCTGGAGTTCTGGCTCCTGATCGGGTTGATTGGCGGTGTCCTCAACATCGTGCCGTTCCTCGGACCATGGATCGGGGGGGCACTTGGGGTGATCGTCGCCCTCACCACCGGAGACTTCGGAACGGTCGTGTGGGCGATCGTCGTTGCCGTCGTGGTCCAACAGATCGACAACAACTTCGTCTCACCCACGGTGCTACAGGCGACCGTGCGGCTCCATCCGACCGTGACCCTTCTCGTTCTCGTGCTCGGGGGTGCCCTCGCCGGCATCTGGGGAGTCATCGTTGCGGTCCCCCTGACGGCATCGCTCAAGATCCTGGTTGGGCACTGGTGGGGGACGCGGGTGCTCGGCCAGACGTGGGAGGAGGCGTCTGAGGCGATGTTCGAGGATCCCGATCCGCCACGCATGCGCAGAACGGGGGAGATCCCCGTGATCACCCCACCCGACAATCAGCCGGGGCCACCCGACCCCGGCTGATACGACACGGTTGTCTCGGTCCGACTCCGCGGACTCCGTGGCTGGGTCAGATTGATCCGTCTGGGGCGTCGTCGGGCGTGTCGGTGCTGACTGGTTTGGGTTCCTCAACGACCGTGTCAGGATCGGTGGTGGTTGACGATGACGGTGTTGGCTCGTCCTCAACAGCCGGCGCCCCAGCACTGGGCTTGTGTGCTCTCTTCCGGCTTGCCATGACCGCAATGATGGCAGCGATGACAGCGAGGAGGAGAACCACACCAACCACGATCCAGATCCACGACGATGATGAGCCACCGAACGTCGAAACCGCAAGAATCTCCACCTTGCCATCGAGGGGTGCGTTCCAGGTGAGCTTGTTGCCACTGACCTCATCCGCGTTGTGTTCGGTCACGGTGCCGGGCATCTGGACGGTCACGGTTGCCTTGATGAAGTCCATGTCGGCTGCATCGATTCCGAAGCCTTCGCCAAACTCTTCAGAATCCTCCGCTTCAATGGTGGCCGTGAGCTTCGCGCCGTCGTCATCGACGTTGAAACTGAACTGTGTGAACCCAGCATCCGGGCCGCCGCCATCCCATGCCGAGAGATCCTTGACGTTCGTCGACATGGTGTAGTACGTCATGTCACCATCCTTGCGAACGTCAATCGGCCCCGTACCACCGTCAAGTTCCGAGAACATGTTGTCGACAAACTCGTCTTCGGTCATCCCAGAATTGCCGGTCACGAGGTCACGGAATGCATCATCCATTCCGATCTCGGTCGTGATGACGGCAGAGCCATCCTTGGCGATGTTGAGTGAAACATTGGACTCGAGGCGGCAGGCCGTCAGGGCCAGCGCCAGCAGAGCGAACATCAGAATTTTCTTGCGCATGTACTTCTCCTTGGGTCCGGGGAGCCTAGGTCAAGAGGGGTGCGCAGGTCTGGTTTGAACGGGGTCCGGGTCGATAGAGTTCGAGGATGGATGACGAAGCCCGAGCACTGAGAGACGCGTTCGTCGCGGCGTACCCCCAGTATGTGGCCCGACTCCTGGTCGAGCGTGGGATCGAGATCAACGAGCTGCTCGCTGACGCGATCGTGGAAGGCACAGCGGTCCTTGACGGTCTCCTCACCACCCTGCTTGCCACGCCACCACGCAAACAGCGCCACAGCCCCCTCGAACTTTTCCGTGAAGCCCTGCGACCGGTGGATCGTGCACTCACCACCATCGGAGCCCCACGACCTGCCGATGATGGAGTGCAACGCAGGCTGCATCCATGGGACGGGTATGGGCTGAGTCCCGGCTCATCCCAGGTGCTCGGGCCCCCTGCTCACGACGCTCATCTGAGCTGGGGGATCCGCAAGGCGATGATGGTTGGTGCGTGGTCATCCCCGGAGCCACCCGATCGGCCCGTGGCCGTGCTGCTGTGTCGGGAGGGGGACCGCGATCAGCTCTCCGTTGCTCTGCGAGCTGCAGGGTACGGAGTGAGCCTCGAGGTGGGGGCGGGCATGGCGTACGCTCTGGTGGATCTTGACGAGAGGACCGGGTCCGACGCGGTCCAAGACCTGGTGAGATCCGGTGTGCGGGTCGTCGCGTACGGTGATCACATCACGGATCTGGTCTCGATGGGGCTTCAGGCATCGGGGGTCTGGAAGGTCGTGGCAAGATCCGCAGTCTTGGCCGATCTCAGTTTGATCGTGCCAATGGTCGCCTGA
>CAZULI010000130.1:0-5284 GCA_964621095.1 uncultured Acidimicrobiaceae bacterium
CCACGACGAGGCATCGGCGGACCGCTTGGCCCGATACCGAACCAGCAACTGGATGATGATGTAAACCGGGACCTTGGGCCACACCCTCAGGGGCAACCGACTCACTTTCCGAACCAGTGAGTCAGTGGTCTGTACCTTCGTCGCCCACAGTTCCGGAAACCGCTCAGCGAGCTCCACACTCCCCCTTCGACTCCTTGTTTTGATGCGAATCAGCGTCCCGACATCGGTTGGGGCCCGAACCGTCGATACCGCGTCCCCAACCTGGGTGATCTCCCCGCTTGTGAAGTGCGCACGCACATAGCCATCGTCCGAGATCACATCGGGGAACTCCCCAAACCGCTCCCTGGCGGCCTGGGACAGGCAGTAGACGCCACCCCCAACATCGCCCACACTGTGTAGCGCCGTCCACACGGCGTAGTAGGCGCGAACGAGAACTGAACTGGCACCAACGTCGAAGTTGACGGTCGGTTCCGATGCGAGACCGGAACCACGTCCGAGTTCGTTGAGGAGACGGTTGATGCTGGCTCCTGAGATCAGGACATCTGCGTCAACGTACGCTCTCGGTCCCGCCGACACGACCGCCTCGGCCGCGTTCAACGCAGCCGTTTTGGATGCCTCAGCACGTTCGATCACCGTGACCCGGGGGGAGAACCGTCGGGCGAGCACGGCGGTGTCGTCCGTGCATCCATTGCACACAACAATGACGCTCGTGTCCTGATCGAGCGTGTCAAGCATCGCATCCAATGTGGAACGGATGGATGCAGCTTCGTTGTGGGCTGGGACGATGACCGAGCGGGACATTGGAGTGGACCTTACGCCTCGCAGGGAGTGTAGGGAGAGAAACCTCAAGAGCCGAAGTGCGGCACCGATAAGTAGATGTCCACCCAACACGGCGCCGCGTCCTCAGAACGGGCCCGAGTTCCACGCAAAGAGAGGATGGGATCGGCGTGAACGCCAGCACACTGTCTCCCAGAAGCCCCCGTGCCGCAGGAACCCTGCTGACCCTTGCTTGTGTTGTGGCGATGCTCATCTTGATCGCCGCGACCATCGCCTTGACCGCCGCACCCGCAGCCGCAGCAGGCCTCTCTGATCCTTCGCTGCTGACCCTCCACCCTGGTGGGCTGACCGTCAAGGAGGACGGTGCGGTGATCGAGAATCTTGAAATCCAGGGCACCCTTCGGATCGAGGCAAAGAACGTCGTTGTCCGCAACGTCTGGGTGTACGGATCCGAGTTCTGGTCGGTCTACGTCGCATCCGGTTCTGCACGCTTTGAGAACGTCGAGATCGGCCACCCATCCCACCTGGGTTCCCGCGGGATCGGCGGGGACAACATCACGGCCGTCAACGTGGACATCCACCATGTGGAGGACGGCATCAAACTGGGTTCCAACTGCACGTACTCGGGGATTCACGTCCACGACCTTGCCTCCCCCTCCTCCTCACCTCATAGCGACGCAGTCCAGGTCGAGGGTGGAGCGAAGAACTCGACCGTCAAGAACTCAATCCTCTCCTCAACCCGGGGAAGTGTGAACGGGAACGCTGCCGTCTTTGTCAAGTCTGATCTCGGGTTGCCTTCCAACATCACATTCTCCAACAACTATCTGAACGGTGGGAACTACACCGTCTACGTCAGGAACGGCGGCTACGGGATGCCGTCCAACATCTCGTTCATCGGGAACCGGTTCGGACCCTCCCGCACCTACGGGCTCTCCTCGTTTGACGGTCCCGTCACATGGGAGAACAACACCTGGGCAGACACCGGTGAGGTCATTGACCCGTCCGGCAAGGTGATCAAGGCCGGTTCTGGGACCACCACCACGACGACGCGGCCCCCGACCACCACAACAACCACTCGTCCTCCATCCACCACCACGACAACCCGTCCCCCGAGCAGCACAACAACCACTCGACCGCCCAGCACCACCACGACCACGTTGCCCACAGGCACAACGACGAGTACGACGGCGGCGGCCGACGCCCCGTCGGATGGAACCACGACAACCACGACTCCGGACGAAGCAGCCGGTGTCGCGCCGTCCGAGACCGCACCGCCGGGTGCTGCCGCTCAGACCCCTTCCACCACCGACTCCACCAGCGCACCACGAGAGACGACCACCCAACCACCACATGACGACACGACGACCACCACGAGGGAGGCCGAGATCGTCGCGATCGGAAGATTTGGTGGTCCGACCGGCGGTTCGCCGACTGCCAACGGCCTGATGGCGTTTGGTGCGATGGTCGCCCTCATCGCGCCGATCTACGCCATCGCGGAATCAGCAACGCAGCGCTCGCGGTGAGCACCGGCCACTGGGAGCTCCCCTCCCAGGGCAGCAGACCGCAATGCGTTGACTCCACCGAGAGTGGCGCGAGACGTGGATTGCACCTCCACGGTCCAACTCACCTACGTGTCGGCAGAACTCCGGTACCTTTCGCAGGAGCAACAACTTCGACCGGGGACAGCCCCCGTCCCCACGGGCGACCACCAAGAGCTGCCTCAAGGTGCCCCAGCAAGAGAAACGCTGAAACGGTGCCGGTATGGGGTTGGGTCGTCCCGGAAAGGGCCAAAACATGCTGGAAGCGATTCGGCGTCGATGGACGAAACGTGAGCGCGTCCCGTCGCTGAACGTTGGGCGCCCCTCACAGCACGAACAACGGGTGCTGCCACCAACCGAGACCGTCATCTTGGATCGGAGGAGTCGCGCGCGCCTCACCAGTGTCTCCATTGTTGGCGTCGTGGCGCTCGCCGTTGTTGGTCTGATGTTCGTGTTCTCGGAGCCGGCAGTGGCTGCGGCAGGCCTCTCTGATCCTTCGCTGCTGACCCTCCACCCTGGTGGGCTGACGGTCAAGGAGGATGGTGCCGTGATTGAGAATCTTGAGATCTCTGGCACGCTCCGGATTGAGGCAAAGAACGTCGTTGTCCGCAACGTCTGGGTGTACGGGTCCGAGTTCTGGTCGGTCTACGTCGCATCCGGGTCCGCGCGCTTTGAGAACGTCGAGATCGGCCACCCATCCCACCTGGGATCCCGCGGGATCGGCGGGGACAACATCACGGCCGTCAACGTCGACATCCACCATGTGGAGGACGGCATCAAACTGGGCTCCAACTCCACGTACTCGGGGGTCCGCGTTCACGACCTCGCCTCCCCCTCCGGGTCGCCTCATAGCGACGCCGTCCAGGTTGAGGGCGGGGCGAGAAACTCGACGGTGAAGAACTCCAGCCTTTCATCCACCCGAGGCAACTCGAATGGAAACGCCGCTGTCTTTGTCAAGTCTGATCTCGGATTTCCTTCCAACATCACGTTCTCCAACAACTACTTGAACGGTGGAAACTACACGGTGTACGTGAGGGATGGTGGGTATGGGATGCCGTCCAACATCTCATTCATCGGGAACCGGTTCGGACCCTCCCGCACCTATGGGCTCACGTCCTTTGACGGTCCCGTCACATGGGAGAACAACACCTGGGCAGACACCGGTGAGATCATCGACCCCGAGGGCACCCCCGTCAACGCGGCTCCAACAACGACCACCACCGAGCCCTCAACCACGCCACCCACCTCGACAACCACGGCGGCAGAGACAGACACCACCGAGGGTGAAACAACCACGACCGACGAGACGTCGCCGACAACCGAGCCGGTGACGAGCACGACCATCGCCACCGAGGAGCCGGGAGGGGCGGCCGAAGCCGAGACACCACCTGAGTCCGGTCCCCCACCGTCGCAGTCTCTGATGTGGATTGTGTTTGGTTCCTTGGTCGGTGCGGCAGTCGTCGGGTATTTCACCGCTCTGCTGTTTGAACGCCGGAAGCGCTGAGGGATCCATGACCCAGCCCAACCAGGTCGTTGTCGGCAGATCTTCGGGCAAAGGTAAAGTAGGAAACCCCCTCCCCTGAGACCAGCAGATGTCCCACACCAAGCCCCCACGCGTCCTGATCGTTGTCCAGAATCTCCCCGTTCCGTTTGATCGGCGGGTGTGGTTGGAGGCGACCACGCTTGCAGCCAACGGGTACATCGTCAGTGTGATCTGCCCGAAGATGAAAGGGTTCAACGAGTCGTTCGAACGCCTCGAGAACGTGAACATCTACCGGTACAAGATGCCTCTTGACCCCCGAACAAGACTCGGCTTCGTCGGCGAAATCGCTCTCGGATTCCTCCGCACGTTTGGCATCTCACTCCGAGTCTTCTTCGGCGGCCCCGGCTTCGATGTGATCCACGCGTGCAATCCACCCGAGACGTACTGGCTCCTCGGCCTGTTCTGGAAGTTGTTCGGCCGGAAGTTCATCTTTGATCACCACGATCTCTCCCCCGAACTCTTTGTCGTCAAGTTCAACAAGCCAAAAGGGTTCTTCTACCGGCTCCTGCTCCGGTTTGAACGCCTCTCCTACCGGGTCTCGAACGCTGCACTGTCGACGAACGACAGTTACAAGGCCATCGCGGTCGAGCGGGGTGGGATGGACCCGGACCGGGTGTTCGTCGTCCGGTCCGGACCCGACCTCAACCGGTTCAAGCGGTACGCACCCGATCTCTCCCTGAAACAGGGGAAGCGATTCCTCATTGTGTTTCTTGGCGAGATCGGCAGCCAGGACGGTGTTGACGGCATGGTGCGCATCGCCAAACTGCTTCGCGATGATCTCAAACGGGACGACTTTCATTGTCTCGTGATCGGCGGAGGAGAGCGCCAGCCTTCCATCGTCGCCTACGCCAAGGAACTCGGCGTTGACACACTCTTCACCTTCACGGGGGACATCAGAGACGACGAACGTCTCTGTGAACTCCTCTCAAGTGCCGATATCGGAATCGACCCTGTCTCATTCAACGAATGGTCTGATCGCAGCACGTCAAACAAGATCATCGAGTACATGTACTTCGGACTCCCCGTCGTGAGCTACCAACTTCATGAAGCTGAGCAATCGGCGGGCGCCGCAGGCGTCTACGCCACGCCTGGGTCTGAACCAGAGTTCGCCCGCGTAATCTCCGATCTGTTGGACGACGAACACGCCCGCACCGAGATGGGCCGGATCGGGCGAGATCGCGTGGAGAACCAGCTCTCGTGGGAGTACTCGGTGCCGCCCCTCCTCGCTGCGTACCGCACCGCACTCGGCCACTGACGGGAACCAGAACGTCCTCGAGCCGTGGATTCGGGACAGCTCAGGGGAGCAGCTCAAGGAGGTCGTGTGCGACGAGGATCCCGGCTGCTTCCTCAAGGAGGTCCAGTCCGAGGGAGGACGCCGCCGCAATCTCGGTGAGGCCGTGGTCCCCGTCAGAGAGACTCAGGAGCC
>CAZULI010000131.1:0-5212 GCA_964621095.1 uncultured Acidimicrobiaceae bacterium
CCCCCCGCCTCCATCGGCACGGGGCGTCCTCGTCACCTGGGCGGTTGCCCACCGCAGTGATGGTCCGATCTCATCAATCACCACCTCGATGTCGTACCGTTTCTCGCCGGTATTCGTCTCCCAACTCCGCTGCCGGAGTCGACCGGTGATGAACACCCGGTCCCCCTTTGAGAGTGACTCCGAGATGTTCTCTGCCACTTCTCTCCAGCAGGTACCACCAAAGAAGCTGGTCTCCTCCTGCCACTGGTCGTCACGGTCGCGGTAGCGACGATTTACGGCAAGCTTCACACGGGCCATGGCCACGCCGCTGGGAGTGAAACGAAGTTCGGGATCCTCAACGAGGTGTCCCACGAGGGTCACACTATTGCTCATTGCATCTCTCTTCTCTCGGGCCGATCCACCATCTCACGGACAGTGTGTGGAGCCTCTGTGACACTTTTGTCTATTTGACCAGCCGCATGACCTTGTGGCGAACCACACTGTCAAGCAGGCCAAGGGAGTGTTCGAGCGTCGTCTGGAGTTCCACGTCACCGTCAAACAAGATGACGGAGTAGTACCCCTCGTTCATGTGGTTGATCTCATAGGCGAAGCGACGCTTCCCCCAGAAGTCGATGGCGGTGACGACACCCCCGCGGTCAGTGATGACCTTCTCGATCTCTGCATTCGCAGCACGGACGTCGTCCTCGGCCATGTCATAGCGATGAATGACCATCAGCTCATATGAGCGCATGTTTGCAATTCCTCCTCTGGACATCCGCGGTGCGGATGGCCCCTGTGGGTGACAGGAGCAGGATGGGGTGTCGTTTCCAACACCGCGGCACGGATGGTGCCGACTCGATGCCGTGAGTGTACCGGGAATCAGGATCCAGAGCTCAGAGATCCACGTTTCGGGCGTTGGTGCTCTGGTCGTGGGCGATCGAAGGGGGCGCCGCTACGGACGCTCAAGGTTGAGAACCATGTCGGCGGTCACCCAAGCAAGATCGCCGGGGTTGGCCTCAATCGCGTACCGGTACGCAGTTCCTCCACCGGGGCCGTACGTCGGGCACGGATCGGCTTCACAGGGAACCATCGACCTGTGTCCAACCGGGAGTCCGTCGGCGTCGAACCAGACGATGTCAAGTGGGATGAGGGTGTTCTTCATCCAGAACTCAACGTCGGTGTCGCGATCCCACACGAACAACATGCCGTCAAGATCGCCGAGATCAGTCACACCCATGAGACCAGTCTCACGCAGATCGGAGGAGTCGGCGATGGCGAGGCGCATCGTGCGATCACCAACAGCAACCTCCCTGATGTCAAGCTGCGCGAGCTGTGGTGGTACGCCGCTTGGTGTCGGCGTGCTCAATGATGGCGCATCAGGAGTCGGGACCGCCGTGGTGGTCGTCGGGGACGGTGTCGCCACGCTTGTGGTCGTCACGGGGTCGATCCCGGACGACACAGAACACGCCACGCCAAGCAGACAGAGTGCAGCGGCCATGGGCAGAAATCGCATCAAACGGGACGCTACCGCCCATCCACCGATACCCGCGTGGAGAACGCGACCCCGCCGCTGCCCACGGGCGGACCGAAACAGGATGCTTGCAACGCTGTTGGTTTCCGAACGCGGGGTTACTGCTCCATGGCCTCGTCGGCGAGCATGTGATCTGACGCGATATGACCCGACGTGATGTGATCGGACGCACCCGACAGGTTTCTGAGAATCGCTTCGGACTCAGCCGACATGTGGTACGTCTCCTCTTCAGAGGGGAAGACCCCTGATTCCACATCGTCAAAGAACGCCGAGACGGCCGCCACCGCATCGTCGGCGAGGTGCGCGTACTGCCGGACGAACTTGGGGATGTACTCGCCGGCCCCCAACCCCGCCAGATCGTGGAACACGAGCACCTGTCCGTCACAGTTCCTTCCAGCGCCGATCCCGATCGTGGGGATGGAGATCTCGTTGGTGACGATCTCGGCGACAACATCAGGAACACCCTCCAGCACGATCGCAAAGACACCCGTCTCGGCGAGGGCGTGCGCGTCGGAGATCAGCTCGTACGCTGCCTGGGCTTCCTTGCCCTGTACCCGGTACCCACCCATCGCGTGGACCGACTGGGGGGTCAGCCCAAGGTGTCCCATGACCGGGATCTCAGCATCAAGCACGGCCTTGATCACGGGGATCCGCTTGCGTCCCCCTTCGAGTTTGACGGCGTTCGCGCCTCCCTCACGGATCAGTCGCCCAGCGTTCTCAACGGCTCCGTCCTGGGTTGAGTGATACGACAGCCACGGCATGTCACCCACGATGAGTGCCATCGGGTTGGCTCTCGCAACGGCAGCGGTGTGATGCACCATCACATCGACGGTGACCGCAAGCGTGTCCTGGTGGCCCAGCACGACGTTGGCGACCGAATCCCCGACGAGGATGATGTCTGCACCCGCACGATCCGCGATCCGCGCCGTCGGCGTGTCGTACGCCGTGATCATCCTGAGTTTTGCGCCACCCTTGCGGGCAACCACCATGGGTGCCGTTACGGGTTTGCGCTGATGTGTCTCAGCCATGGTTCGATTCCTTTCTCCCCGCCACGAACGGTCGGGGGACATCGCCAGTCTATCAAGTACAACCAACCCGCACCGGTGAAATCATCCCGAATCGGCAGCGACGGGGCGGGTGCAACGCCGTATGCTGGCGTCATGGCTCGCAAAGACATCACCATGACCGCTGAGGAGATCCAGGCGTTCCTCGGCGGTGAACGCAAGGTGCTCCAGCTTGCAACCCTGAACAAGGATGGGAGTCCGCATCTTGCTCCGATGTGGTTCGTCCTCGACGACGGCAGGATCGTGTTCCGATCGTTCACGAAATCCCAAAAGATCGTCAACCTCATGCGTGATCCACGGCTGACGGTGCTCGTCGAGACCGGGGATGCGTACACCGAGCTTCGGGGTGTCATGATCAAGGGGACCGCCACCCTGGTCACGGATCCTGTATACGTCCTCGACATCTATGGTCGTCTGGCGGCTCGGTACCCCATGGTGGGCGCCGACCCGGTCGACCTGACTCCAACAGAACTCGAACGCGCCTTTGGAACCCACGCCCCCAAGAACACGGCCGTCATCGTCGAGCCAGACACCATCACGTCATGGGACCACACCAAACTCGACGGCGCGTACTGAGCGTCGCGCCGGCGCGTACCCAGGGTATGAACCCACCGTGGGGGTGGGCTACAGCCCACAGAATGAGATGAGTGCCGCCCGGACCTCTCCCGCTTCAACGCCCGCAGCTCCCTCCTTGAGATCATCGCAACACCCACGATCCCGTGGAGCTCACGTTGATTTCATTCTGTGGGCCCCAACCCACCGTGAGGGTGGGTTCATACCCTGGGTACGCGGAGTTTCGCGAGTTGTATCGAATCGATATACAACGATGTATCGGTTCGATATACTGAACCGGTCATGTTGGATTTCGCCATTCTCGGTTTGCTCATCGGCCACCCGCGTCACGGGTACGAGATCAAGCACCTGCTCGCGCAACTCGGGTTCTGGACCGTGTCGTTCGGGTCGTTGTACCCAGCCCTCCGACGGCTCGAGAAGCGAGGGGCGATCGAGGCAACCGACGGCACCGGACGTCGCAAGGCGTACGCGATCACCAAAGACGGTCACACCCTGTTTGACGCTCTCCTCACCGCTGATCCTGATGCGTCCGAGACCGACCGTGCGTTCCAGATCCGGCTTGCGTTCCTGAGCCAACTACCCCAGCACCAACGCACCCGGGTCCTGGATCACCGCCGCACCAAGGTCGCCGCCCAACTCAAGCTGGCACGCGACATTGTCGTCCAGGCCCGCACCGATTCACCACGTCCTGACCGTTACCGCCTCGCCCTCATGGAGCACGCGATGCGGTCAATCGAAGCGGACATGACATGGCTTGACGGCCTGATTGCGAGTGAACGACGCATCAGCAACAACATTCAGACACAGACCACATAGACACAAACAAGAGAAAGACCACCACGGAGGAAGGTTTCATGTCCAAGATACGAGTAGCCATCGCAGGGCTTGGAAACTGCGCAAACTCACTCATTCAAGGAGTCGAGTATTACAAGAACGCCGACAAGGGGCTCAAGGTCCCAGGGCTGATGCACGTACAGCTCGGTGACTACCACGTCGGTGACATCGAGTTCGTCGCAGCGTTCGATGTCGATGCGTCCAAGGTGGGCCAGGACATCGCCAAGGCGATGTGGGGCGGACTGAACAACACCATCGAGTTTGCCTCGGTCCCCGATTTTGGGCTTGAGGTGCTTCGCGGCCCAACGTTCGATGGTCTCGGCAAGTACTACGTCGATCAGGTCGAGGAATCACCGGCCGACCCCGTCGATGTGGTTGCGGCACTCAAGGCAGCAAAGGCTGACGTCCTCGTCTCCTATCTCCCAGTCGGGTCCGAGGTGGCAACCAAGTTCTACGCCCAAGCAGCCATCGATGCCGGGTGTGGCTTCGTCAACGCGATCCCCGTTTTCATTGCTTCAGATCCTGAATGGGCCCAGAAGTTCGTTGATGCCGGTCTTCCGATCATCGGTGACGACATCAAGTCCCAGGTCGGTGCGACGATCGTCCACCGTCAGCTCGCCCGTCTCTTCGAGGATCGTGGCGTCCACATCGACAACACCTACCAGTTGAACTTCGGTGGGAACATGGACTTCATGAACATGCTCGAACGGGAGCGACTCCAGTCAAAGAAGATCTCCAAGACCCAGTCGGTGACGAGCCAGATCGAGGAGAAGATGAACTCCGAGAACGTCCACATCGGGCCCTCTGACCACGTGCCGTGGCTCACGGACCGCAAGTGGGCGTACATCCGCCTCGAGGGCACCAGCTTTGGCGATGTCCCGCTCAACGTCGAACTGAAACTCGAGGTGTGGGACTCGCCCAACAGCGCCGGGGTCATCATCGACGCGGTGCGGTGCGCAAAGATCGGCATGGATCGCGGGGTTGGTGGACCCCTGATCGCACCATCATCGTACTTCATGAAGTCCCCCTCGCTGCAGTACCACGACAGTGTCGCCCACGACAACGTCGAGGCGTTCATCGCTGGTCATGACGTGGCACAGGCTGACCTCGAAGGGTTCCTCGCAAACTGAGGCCAGCGGACAGTTGGAAGGGGCGGTCCTCCGTGCCGCCCCTTCTGCGCGTCCGGACCCCCAGATCGGCGCCATCATCCCAACGGTAGGCTGCCGCCATG
>CAZULI010000132.1:0-5148 GCA_964621095.1 uncultured Acidimicrobiaceae bacterium
GGTTGGGTAGAGATCCCCCTCCTCACCAAGACCGGCGAGATACCGCTGGCTGAGAGCGGCAGGGTCCGCATCGAGGCCATGTGAGGCGACAAGACGCTCCCATCGCGTGACCCTGAGGTCATTGAGGGTGATCGTTCCTGCCTCAACCGCCGCCCACATCTCGTCGTTGATGCGGTTGTACGTCTCGAGATGTGACTCAATGTCGACGATCCCTGCTTCGTGCATGGTGGCTTCAAACGCCCGTGCTTGTGAGGTCGCGGAGTCAAACAGCGTGTTGTCGAAGTCAAACAGAACGGCGGTGTATGCCATCCCGGAACGGTACCCAGTCCCCGGGTCTCCTCTGGCGCCTCCCCAGCACCCCGCACCCGTCTGGACGCCATTGCAGGTTTGCCCTGTCGTCGGCCGGTTCTCCCGGTAGTGTGATCATCCATGAGGCGGGTCATGGGAGCCACAGCGCTGGTGATGGCGGGTCTTGCTCTTGTTGTCCCGGTCGCCGATGCAGCCCCCCAGGGCGGCCGACTTCCGACCGACGTCCCGGCAATGATCGACGGGGAGTCGGTCACGTTGTTGTTCACGGGCGACATGTTGGTTCACAACGCCATTTCACGGATGGGCGCCACCTACGCAAAGGGGACCGACGCAGCGTTTGACTTCAACCCAATGTTTGATCAGGTCCGGTCGGTGATCTCAGCAGCGGATCTCGCGATCTGTCATCAGGAGGTCACCCTTGGCGTTCCCGGGTACACGATCGGTGTCTTTCCGGCACTCTCCGCGCCAGGTGAGTTTGCCTCCGCGGTGGCGGGCGCCGGGTACGATGGGTGTTCGACTGCCTCAAATCACGCAACCGACTACGGCGGAGCCGGGGTGGAGTCCACCATCAGGGTCCTCGAGGAGGCAGGTCTCCGCCACACCGGAACAGCACTGACGGAGGACCAATCCCACGGGGTGCTCTATGAGTTGGAGGATCTGACGGTCGGTCACCTGTCAGCGACGTACGGTGTCCAGATGCACAAACCCGATCACGAGTGGTCGGTCGGTTTGATCACCAAGAACCAGATCACCAGGGATACGGATCGGATCATCAGGGATGCTGAAGCCCTCAAGGCGGATGGGGCGGACTGGGTTGTCGTTTCGCTCCACTGGGGCAACCAGTACCAGGTGGCAACGACAGCGTTTCAACGCAACGTCGCTGAGATCCTGACCGCATCGGACGCCATTGACATGATCGTCGGTCATCACGCTCATGTGGTCCAAGCCATCGAACAGGTGAACGGAAAACTGGTGGCGTTCGGGCTCGGCAACTTCCTCTCCAACCAGTCAGCGGGGTACAGCGGCCCCAACACGGAGGACGGCGTCGTCCTGATGGTTCGTCTTCGGTCCAACACCGACGGAGAATGGTCGCTGTGGGACACGGTGTACATGCCGACCTGGGTGCACCGCAAAGCTGGGGGGTACGTGATCTGGCCTGCCATCGGCCCCTCGCCTGCCGGGTTGTCGCCCCGGAACCAGGAGCAGTCCACCACCAGGACACGGGCAAATTTCAACTTCGAGGGGCGCCAGGGTGCGGGCCTGTCTGCCGCCGACTCCATTGCGTGGCTCAGCACCGATCCGAAGGCGGCACGGCTCCATCCGACGTCGCTCGTCACCGGGACGATCGATGCGGAAACGGAGCCGGACGGTACACTCCCAGCCGAGTGAAGGGTGGGTGGATGGTCGAATCAGCCGTCGAAATCCGTGGACTCCGAAAGGTGTACCGGGGCCTGCGTGGTCGTTCGACGGTCGCGATTGAGTCGCTCGATCTTGACGTCCCGCGAGGCGGTGTGTTCGGGTTTCTCGGACCGAACGGAGCAGGCAAGACCACAGCCATCCGCTGCCTGCTCGGACTCGTGACCCCAACCGAGGGAGCCGTCAAACTCCTTGGGACCGACACGACGGAGGACCTCTCCCATGTCATGGGGAGTGTCGGTGCCCTGGTGGAGTCGCCCAAGTTCTTCCCCGGGTTCTCGGGACGGTTGAACCTCGAGTTGCTGGCGTCCATCGGCGGCATCGACAAGGCGGAGGTCTCCCGGGCCCTTGATGAGGTCGGGCTGACGACAAGGGCTGACGACCGGTTCGGAACCTACTCCCTTGGTATGAAACAACGCCTCGCCGTTGCCGGTGCCATTCTCAAGAAACCCGACCTCCTCGTCCTGGATGAACCGGCGAACGGGTTGGACCCCGCAGGGATCAAGGACATGCGGGAACTCATCCGACGCTACGGGGACTCGGGTTCCACGGTGCTCGTCTCGAGCCACCAGTTGGCCGAAATCGAGATCATGTGTGACGCGGTCGCCATCATCAACCGGGGTCGGTTGATCTCGTCGGGATCCGTGGCAGACGTGTTGGCAAGTCGGGGTGGCACCCTCATCGTGACCATCGACGACCCTGCCGGTGCTCTCGGGGTTCTCGTGGAGCGTGGGTTCACCGCACAGCTCGGCACCGACCCCGACACCGTCATGGTCCAAGCAGGCGCGCCGGAGGCTGCGGCGGTGACCGAGGCCTTGGCAACCGCAGGCCGGTACCTGCGAGGACTCCGCGCTGACTCGGCGAGCCTGGAGGCGATCTTCCTCGAACTCACCAGTGACCGCACGGGTGAATCATGATGCGCCTTCTTCTCATCGAGGCACGCCGTATGTGGTCCCGCAGGCTGCCGTGGGTCCTGGTCCTACTCGTGACCGGTGGAATGCTGCTTGTGGGGGTCGTCACGTTTGCAACCTCGAAACCCGACAAGCCGGATATGAGCGAGTTCGAGGCGCAGCTCAAGGAGGATGTCGCGTACTGTCGCACGTCGAGCATTGAGGAGTGGAACGAGTTCAATGCTGGGAACCCCATGTACGGCGATGCGGGATATGAGGAGTACCTCGGCCAGTTCGAGTCAGCCGAGGCGTACGCAGATGAGAGCTGCAACCCTGCTTACTTCAGCTACTACGTCGAGGATCCGCGGTTCTGCCTCATCTCCCTCTACGAGCCGGACTCTCAATGGCGGTACGGGTGCCCGGACATCGACATGACCACCGCTGAGGGTCCTCGGGTCATCAACATTGTTGCCGGCGGCGTTGAGTATCGAACGGCCAAACCGGCAGCGGTGGGCACCATTCCGGTCACCAGTCTGCTTCTGTTCGGCGTGGCAGCGGTGGTGGGCGCCTCCTTCATCGGCGCTGAGTACGCCGCGGGAACGGTTGAGACGACGTTGTTGTGGGAGACGCGACGGCGGCGAATCCTTGGCGCCAAGATCACCGTCGCCGCGGTCACAGCAGCCGTCATCCACATCATTCTTCTGAGTTTCCTCGTTCTCGTGCTGGTGCCATCCGCCCTGTGGCGGGGATCGACCTCAGGTGTGGACGCGGAGTTCTGGTGGGGTCTGGTGGCGGTGGTGCTGCGAGGCGGTGTCGCGGCAGGGGCGGTGGCGGCCCTCGCTCTCTGCGTGTCGACCCTGACACGGAACACGGTCGGCGGCGTGGTCGCTCTGCTCGGGTACATCGCGGTGAGTCCGGCGCTCGGGGCCACCGTCCTGCGGTCTCTCCGTCAGTACGACCTGACGGAGAATCTCGGTGCGTTTGCCAACGGTGGCGAGGTGGCACGGTTCATCCGCGGCAACGATGGGTACCTGGAAGCCGTGTTCGCCCACGGGGGCGGTATCGCGCTGGTCATGATCCTCGCGTACGTCGCGGTTGCGGTGGCGGTAGCGATGGTGGTGTTCTCCCGTCGCGACATCGACTGACGACCGTGGTCGTGTGAGCGCTCTCGCCGATCGATGGTGGAACGAACCAGAACCCGCAGACGTCCCAAGAAACATTCGTGATGGACGCGGGAACCGAAGGGGTGGGGTGTAACGTCACACCATCATGAAACTCAACAAACTGATTCTCATTGGAACCATCGCGGCCTCCGTCGTACTCGCTGGCTGTGCAAGCACCAACCCCGATTCGAAAGCTGGGACGGACACCATTGATGGTCAGTGGGCCATCGCACAGTTCCTCGATGAAAACGGTGACCTCGCAACACCGGTGGAGGGAAGCACGCCGTTCCTCGGTGTGAGCGGGGACGGAATCCAGGGAAACACGGGGTGCAACTCATTTTTCGCTTCGGTGGAGATCGGGACTGACGGAACATGGAAGTCAGGTGACGTCGGCTCCACGCTCATGGCGTGTTCCCCTGAGCTGATGGCCCAGGAAGCGGCGATCACCGCTGCAATCCATGATGCAGACACCTGGACTGTTGACGGTGACACGGCCAAGCTTGCTGCAGGCCCGGACACGGTGCTTGTTGCCACCCGCCTCACGGTGACCCTTGAAGGGTCTCGCTGGTCGGTCACGGGGATCAACCACGGCACCGGGGTCAACTCCATCGTCGACGGTACCGAACCATCACTTGAGTTTGGTGCCGAGGGGCGGCTGTCGGCAACGGCAGGGTGCAACAACCTGATGGCAACGTATGAGGTCACCGACCAGTCATTGACGATCGAAACAGGTGCTCAAACGGAGATGGCCTGCCCGGAGCCTGAGGGGCTCATGGAGCAGGAGTTGGCGATGTCGGAAGCTCTTGGGAACGTGAAGACGTTCGAGATCGTCGGGTATGGACTCACGCTCAGGGACGAAGCCGGAAACACGCTCATCACGGCACAGCTCGCACCTACCACCCCCTAGAGGGCGTACCGGGGTTGTGTGGAGCGGGTGAGGGGAATCGAACCCCCGTATTCAGCTTGGGAAGCTGACTGGCGAGGTCAGTAACAGCCCGTAATGATGCGGATCACCAGAGATGGCAATGGTTCGCTGTGTCGTCCGGTTCCGTCCCGTGATGCCTGATTCTGCTCCGTAGGGTCACACCAAGGTCACGCCGTCATGGTGTCCTTCCGGAGTGATGATCCCTCGGAACCAGACGTGATCCTTGTCGAGGGGAGCGACAGTCCTTCCTGAATTGCGTGATCGTGATGGTATATAGCCCGCTGGTCGATCGATTGCGGCGTGTTCTCCCCACCCGACGCGTTTCTGGAAGTCCTACGAGGCGGGTAGTGATTCGAGCAGTTCTTCAGGTGATGTGAGGATGGTCGTGTCGAGCCGTTGAGGGCAGCCGGACCAAGTGAGGTCGCGTGCACGTCTACGTTCGGTG
>CAZULI010000133.1:0-5073 GCA_964621095.1 uncultured Acidimicrobiaceae bacterium
TCGGGGAGGTCAACGTACTCGTGCGGGTTGTCGGTGGTCGCCCCGTGTTCTCGCTCGACGATACCTCGTGCAAACTCGATCGTGTCCCGTACGGGTCCGAGGACCTGGGGGATGCAGCGTAAGGAGTACGCATCCTGAGGAGGCTGTCGTCGGGGATCCGTTGCGGCGTCCCCATCGATGAGCAGGCTCCCTTCAAGGAGGGCACGCATGTTGCTTGCGGATGCGATCTGGCCCGGCTGATTGCGCGCCGTGTGGAGTTCGGCGAGGAACGCATCCCCGAACCCGTTCAACGCCTGAATCGAGAGTGCTGCGGCAACCTCTGACGTGCGAACAAGTCGCTCCGCGTCAGCGACTGCCAGCGCGGCGAGCGCCGTCGAGAACGACGTGCCGTTGAGAAGCGCCAACCCCTCCTTGGGGCCGAGCACGATACGGGGGATTCCTGCGGCCCGCATCGCTTCGATCCCCGAGGTGATGGTCCCATCGATGAACGCCTCACCGCTCTCGGCCTCGGGATCCTCCGCGCCGCCCGGGCGGGAGGCAACCAACGCGAGGTGTGCGAGTGGAATGAGGTCACCACTGGCACCAAGACTGCCGAGCTCGGGCACCGCAGGACGGACATCCCGGTTGAGCATCTCCACGAGCGTCTCGATGAGTTCGATCCGTACGCCTGAGAACCCGTTGAGGAGACTGGCAATGCGGATGACGGTTGCAGCGCGCACCACCTCGTTGTCAAAGTACGGCCCGACGCCGGAGGCGTTGGAGATGACGAGGCGACGTGACAACTCACTCGCCAACTCGGGTCGATCAAACGCCTGGCGCCCGGCCAGGGATCCAAACCCGGTGTTGATGCTGTAGATCGGCACCACCTCGTGCTCGCCATCGGCGTTCGCCCCGACGGCAGCTTCAACCCAGGCGCGGGAGGGTTCGAGACGCTTCGCAACACCATCGGCGAGAACCAGTGGAGCATGGTCGCGAGCGACCGCAACAAGATCGCCGAGCGTCAACGGGGTTTCGCCAATCGTGATTGCATCCATCTGATCCTCCCGACTCCTCCGCTGCTGGGTCCCGCGATCGGATCCTATCGAAACGTCCTGGGCCGGTACACCCGAATTCTCACATGTTGGGAAGCCTCGGGATGTGCGAAGAGCCAGCTGCGAGCCTAGGAGGCGGCACCATCGTGGAGAGCACGCCTCCGATCCTCGGTGTCTGGTGCCGGGTGGCGGTGACCGGTGCCGGGTTGGATGCTCACCCGACAGGGGTAGCGTTCGCCCTTCGACCAACCAACGGGGTCACGTGAAACTCACAGCACAACCGACATGGAGAAACGGTCTCCGTGATGTGGTGCCGGTCCTCATCGGGGTCGTTCCATTCGGGCTCATCTTCGGTGTCACCGCCGCGGCAAGCGACGTTGATCAACTCGCTGCTTGGGCGTCGTCATTCCTCCTGTTTGGTGGATCAAGCCAGATGGCACTCATTGGCGTCATGGGGACCGGTGGCGCTGCGATCACCGCGCTGATCACCGCAATCATCCTGAACTCACGCAGCCTCATGTACTCGGCGGATCTGGGGAGGTACACCTCCGATCTCCCCACAGGACTCCGGGCACGCATGGCGTATCTCCTGACCGACGAGGCGTACGCGGTCACCCACAATCGGTTCTCGGATCCAACCCAGACGGCAGGACTCCCCTCGTACTACTTCGGTGTTGCGCTGGGTCTCTGGACGTCATGGCAGATCTCCACCACAGCCGGGTTCCTGCTCGAGCAGGTCATTCCACAGAGCTGGAGACTCGAGTTTGCGGTCCCCATGGTGTTTGTGGCCTTGATCATCTTCTCCGTGAAAGCGATGCCCGGCGTTCTCGCTGCGGCCGTCGGAGGCGGCGTTGCGGTTGTGACCATGCATCTCGACTATCAACTCGGTCTGGTCTGCGGCACATTTGCCGGTGTCCTCACCGGGCTGCTTGCCGAACGGTGGTTCGCATCATGATGTGGGTTGTTGTCATCCTTGCTGGCATCGCAACCTTCGCGATGCGGTTTGTCTTCATCGCGTTGTTCGGGGTCATCACCGTTCCACCGCTCCTCGAACGAGCCCTCAGATACGTCGCTCCGGCAGTCCTGGCAGCGCTGGCGGCACCAGCCATCATCGCACCTGACATGACGTTCGCTCCAACGAACCCGTTCGTACCTGCCGCGATCATCGGCGGCCTCGCCGCGTGGTACACAAAGAGCATCGGCGCCGCAATCCTCGTCGGCCTCCCCGCCCTCTGGCTCATCCTCTGGCTCACCTGACCAACAACGCGTACCCAGGGTATGAACCCACCGTCACGGTGGGTTGGGGCCCACAGAATGAACTCCCGGTGAACTCTGGTTGATCGCTTCCGTGATCAGGGGTGCGCGGATGCCTTCTGGCAGGAACGAGTTGGCGGCCGACGCCGGAGGGAGTCAGGAGGTACCCACCTCATTCTGTGGGCTGTGGCCTACCCCCACGGTGGGTTCATACCCTGGGTACGCGCAATGTGGTGGGTCAGCGGGCTTTCCAGTGGGGGGTGCGCTTGGTGAGGAAAGCGTCGACTCCCTCTGATGCGTCCTCGGTCATGGCGACCGCGGTCAGACCGATGTGGAGGTGATCGAGCGCGGTGTCAAGATCCATGTCCGAGATGGCGTAGAACGCTTCCTTTCCGAGGGCAAGGACCGCAGGGGACTTGGATCGGAGAACCTCGACCACCTTCGACACTGCAGCATCAAGTTCGCCAGCCGGAACAACCCGGGAAACGATGCCGAGCCGGACGGCTTCGTCGGCCCCAACGATCCGGCCTGTCATCATCATCTCAAGCAGCGCCTTCTGGGGGACGATCGGCTTCAACACGGCCGAGATCATCATCGGCCACAACCCGAGATTGATCTCCGGGGTTCCGAACTTGGCGGTGTCGGAGGCGATGACGATGTCGCATGCGGCAACCACACCCAGGCCACCCCCAAGCGCCACGCCGTTGACCCGCCCCACGATCGGTTTCGGCGTACGACGCATGGCACGCAACAGATCAGCAAGGGCACCCCGTTCAACGTGATCGCCAAGCGGATCGTCAACAAACCCAGCTCCGAGATCTCCGCCCGCTGAAAACGCACGATCACCCGCCCCGGTCACCACAACAACGATGACGTCTGGGTCGCTGCCCGCACGCACGACGGCGTCCAACATCGACGTCATCTCGGCGTTGGAGAGAGGGTTGCGTCGCTCAGGATCATCGATGGTGATCGTCGCAACGCCGTCTTTGACTCCAAATCTGATCACAACCGCTCCTAGGTCCAGCGTGTGGCGCATGCTCGTCAACAATTATTGCTCGGGGCCCCTACCGATGCCACCGCCACCGCTATCGTGGCGTGATGCAGTGGATGGCAATCGTATTGGTCATTTCGATCGCTGTCGGGTTCTTTCGAGGGGGGAGGCTCCGCAACCTGACAGAGATCAGAGTCACCCTCTGGTGGCTCCTTCCACTCGGCGTGCTGATCCTTGCCGCGTCGGGCATGCTGCCCGCCGATCAGAACGAGCTCGCGGTCTCCCTTGTCCTTGTCTCCTATCTGCCGCTCCTGCTCTTCATCTGGCTCAACCGGGATCTGTCGGGTCTCTGGCTCGCCGGCCTCGGGATTCTGCTCAACTTCACCGTCATCGCCCTCAACGGGGGGATGCCCGTGATGCTCGAAGCAGCCGGGATCGCAGGCAACGTCGGGGATCTCACGCTTGGCGCTAAGCACGTGCTGCTCACCGATGCAACCCGGCTGCCGTTTCTTGCGGACGTGATCCCACTTCCCTCAGCGGTGTTGTCCCTCGGGGATGTGTTCCTCGCGATCGGGGTCGGCGTTTTCCTCGAGGATCAGATGCGTCAACCCCCCAGCCTCTTCTCCCACGGTGCCCAAGCCGTCCCCGGTTCCGCCTCACATTCGTGAGGTGTGGGCGTCAGAACGTGACCTCACCCCGCATGACGAGGACCCGGCGGAGGGAGGACCCAATGTGGGGGTCGTACTCATAGGCGGAACCCTGGTGGATGCGTTCGAGGGACTCGATCGGCGAGAGACCCAACTCGGTTCGGGCTTGGTCATACGCACTCGCAACCTTGATGATCTTGGAGGCAACCGGTACGTCGGGGTCCATCTCCACGCCGGGTGAGCGGTACGGCCGGTGCTGTTGGGCAACCAATGTCGAGACGTGCTCGAGGTGCGGAGCCTCTGCGATGATCTGAGAACCCCAGCGGGCAATGTCTTCCTCGGTGTACCCGGCCTTGACGATGGCGGGTTCATTCAGCGTGATACGGCCGACATCATGCATCAACGCGGCGTACTCAAGCTCAATGACGTCGTTGGGATGGAGGCCCATCTCCCGCGCAACCGCCACGGCGAGATCAGCGGTTCGCGTTGCATGACCTGCTGGTGCAAGACCTGCGACCTCGGGAATCTGGGCGAGGGCGCGGATCGTCTGGCCGTACGTCGTTCGGGTTGAGTGGTACCGCTCGGACGCCAGATGGCCGAACGCGTACGGCAGAACTGCCACGGCAAGGGCCCAGGCACCCATGAGCGGCCACGTGAGACCGAACAGGGCACCAGCGGCGATGATCGAAACCACCACCGCCCAGTCCTCAAGGGCAAGCAGCCACAGATACCGGACCGCAAGCTCGCTCCGACCCAACCCCACCAGTGCGGACACGAGCGCTCGCACGACGAACCACACCGCACCGGCCACCGCCACACTCGCCACAATCCTCCACGATGGATCAAAGGCGTCCCGGCTGGTCAGCATCCGGAAAACGAACGGGTAGGAGAGCGCGTAGACGACCATTCCCACGGCGTCCGTCAGAAACTCACCATCGGTCCGGTTGATCCCCACGGAGAGAACCCGACCGACCACCCCGCTGACCACCAGAGCGAGACAGACCGCAGCGCCCACGGCAGCATGACCGGTCATGAGGATGGAGGCGCCAACCGCCGCTCCGATGCCGAGGCTCAGACGTGCACCGGAGGGGGCAGGAACGGTGATGAACGACACGACGGTGATCGTCGACGCCCACACCAACACGGGGAC
>CAZULI010000134.1:0-1968 GCA_964621095.1 uncultured Acidimicrobiaceae bacterium
TCCGTGTCGATCGTGATCGTCACCCCAGGGATGGCCCGACCCACCGATCCCACCTTGCGAGCCCCCCGAACGTTGCAGGATGCGATCGGGCTCGTCTCGGTGAGTCCGTACCCCTCATACACGACGATGCCGACCGCGGAGATGAACTCGGCAACCTCGGTCGAGATGGCGGCACCACCTGAGAACGCGTACTGGAGACGGCCGCCGAACCGGTCCCGGACCTTGGAGAACACGAGTTTGTCGAACAAACCGTTCGTGAGCTCGACCATGCGGCTCGCCTTGCCGCGTTTCGCCATGGCGCTCCGTTTCTGGGCGTTTGCCATGGCGGTGTCGAACATCTTCTTCTTGATGCCGCCTTCGGACTCCATCAGCTTGTTCAAGCCGTCGTAGACCTTGTTGAACACGGTGGGGACCGCGACCAGCAACGTCGGCTTGATCTCGGGCATGTCCCGGATGAGGGTCTTTGCACTCGTCAGCCCGGTCGAAGAACCGAAGAAGATGATGGCGTGGAGCTCAACGGTCTGGCCGAATGAATGGGCCCATGGGAGGAAGGACGCCGAGCGGTCCTCCTCTTTGAGAGGGAAGATCTCGGCCACGGCGTTCAGGTTCGACGCAATGTTTGCGTGTGACAGCATCACACCCTTTGGGTTGCCGGTCGTCCCAGAGGTGTAGATCAGACCGGCGAGATCGTCCGGTCCCACGACTGCGGTTGGGGCAGGGTGTTCGGCACCTCGGGCGAGCAGCTCGACGTAATCAAGGGCATCACCACCGGCGGGATCATCGATCACGACGACGGTCTTGAGGGTGGGGATCGTTTCCTGGATCTCCTCAATCTGTGCACGAATCCCATCCGTGGCGACAAAAACGACCTTTGCTCCCGAGTCGTTGAGGATGAACTGCCAATCCTTCTGGGTCTGGGCCTCGTACATGGGAACCCACGCCGCTCCGAGACTGTAGGTGGCGTACGCGCCGACGGCCCACTCGGGTCGGTTGTCCGAGATGATCGCGACCCGGTCGCCGCTTGAAACGCCGAGGGACGCCAACCCACCGCGGGCCTGGTCGATCGCCTGTCCGAACTCACGGTACGTGATCCAGTTCCATGATCCATCCGGCGTCCGTTGTCCGAACAACGGGTTGTCGGGGAACATGGCGACACTCTGGGAGTACAACTCCGCAAGGGTGGTGACGTCGGATGGCATGTGGGTCCTTTCGCGATGCTTGCCCCAACACTACCTCAAGCGAGTCCATCCCGAAGTGGAGAATGCCTATACCATGCCGGGGATGGACGATTCCGCGTCTCTCGGACGCTTCATCCGGGAATCACGACTGAAGAAGGGCATGTCCCTTGGGCAACTCGCCGCAGCCCTTGACCGGTCGTCCTCCTCGGTGAGACGGTGGGAGCGGGACGAGGTTGCTCCGGCCATCACGATCATGCCGGCCCTCGCCGAGGTCCTCGGTGTGGACGTGGGTGTGCTGGAAGCCATGCGCCCGTCGTTCGGGTGGAGTGACGACGTGGATCCCGAGCCTCCCCGAACCGAGGAGCGGCTCGCAACCCACGACCAGCCCGTCGTTGCGCCCACGGCGGTTCAGGCACCCGAGGCACCATCCCATCGGGGACGACCGGCTGGGTTCTTCAGTGACCTGTGGCAGGCGTTGTTCAGCAGCAAGGATGCATGGATTGGCTGGGCGCGGGGGGTCGCGACGGCGGTCGCTCTCATCATCATGGTGGTGATCCTGTGGTGGGCCATTGGGGAGCTCTGGGACGGGCTCCGCGAGATCTGGCGCTCCTTCGGAGCTGGCGACGTACCGTCCTGAGAGAACCACGCCAACCCATCGTCGCCACGCCTGCTTCCCAGCTCCCTTCAGGTTTCAGATCCGAGCGAGCCCAACTGGCCCGCAGTGGGTTCCGCTCAGCAGAACCACGGTTCTGTCAACCTGGGCCTTCCCGTTGTCGCCCCCGACTCGATG
>CAZULI010000134.1:1978-5068 GCA_964621095.1 uncultured Acidimicrobiaceae bacterium
TGGCAAGGACGGGTTCTTCGAGATCGGTGCCCTCCACCACGGCGAGCCACTGATTCATGAAGATCTCGGTTGTGGAGTGCCCCTCGGCGGCTCCGGTCTCTGCCATCTGCAGGAGGGTGTCCGAGAGCACATCCATGGCAGGGTCAGCACTCGACCAGACGTACGAGAGCGCTCGGTCGTCGTACGGTCCGAGGAAGTCGTCGATGCCGTCGATGCCGAGCATCAGCGACCCGGTGGGGATGAGGAGACGGATCCCCATCTGGACCGGATCGGTCGATCCGATCAGATCATGTGCGCTGATGAAGCGGAACATCGTGTCAATGTCGTCGCGTGTGGTCCACGGGGTGAACGGAAGCCATGACGGCCGGATGTCGATACCCACATCACGGAGGATGTGAACGGCCCGTGCAGCGTCGTCAGCCGTGTGACCCTTGTCGAGGAGGGCGAGGATGTCGTCGTTCATCGTTTCGAACGCTGACACCACGAAGAGACACCCTGACGCAGCGAACTCACTCCAGATGTCAGCATGCGCAAGGATGTGCTCCACCTTGACGGTGCAGTCAAACGTCAGATCCGGGTGCCGTTCATGCATCGCCCGGATGATGCGCAGGGAGTGGGCGGGGCCGTTGAGGAAGTCGGGGTCCCCGAAGGTGATGTGTTGTGCCCCTTCCTCCACCTGTTGATCGATGTCAGCAAGCACCGTGTCCGCGTCGACGATGCGGAGTCGTCCGTCATACACAACGGGGAGCGGACAGTGGCGGCAGCGGTGCAGACAGCCGTGGGACGCCTCGACGGATCCGACGAGACGCTCCTCCCCGTTGATGGAGAGCTTGGCGTACCGTGACAACGGCGGAAGGACGTGTCGTTGCGGTCTTGTGAACCCGCCACGCCCGAGATGGATCGTCACGGGGGAGTCCTGGATCCCCCCGCCAACCCAGTCCACAAGCGCCTTCTCATACTCACCAACAATGACCCGGTCGAACGGATGGGTGTCCCCCTGGCCAGCCGTTGCCGCATAGAGACCGTACACGGCGAGCGGCATGTCCGGGCGACGCTCCTTGACGCTGCGCCCCACCTGGATGGCGAGGCGCATCGCCGTGTGCATGGGGGCCGAGACCCCAACGGCGTCTGCCCAGTCGACGATCGATGGGTCCCACGGTTGAACGGACACGTCATGCGCCCGGACCTCGTGTCCTGCGGCCTCCAAAGCAGCCGCAGGGCTTGCCACATGAAGCGGTTGACGGCCGAGCTCATACGTCGAGATCAGGAGGACCCTCATGACGGGAACTCTAAACGGGACGCCGGGATGCTGGCACCGCCACCGCCGACGGTGGCTGGCACACTCAGCCGGTGATTGATTTGATGAGCAACACGGTGGCGGCGATGGCACACACGGTCAGGATGCCGTAGCGCACACCCTCTTTTGAGACGCGATTCTTGAGATGGAACGATGCCCACAGCCCGAGAAGGACCGCCGGGAGCAGGATCAGGGTGACCTTCAAATCGTGCATGACGAGGTGTCCGCTCCACCAGCGGAACACGGTTGAGGTGATGAGACCGAAAAAGAAGATGGCTGACAGTGTTGAACGAATGGTGTCTGCTTCGTCGTTGCTGTAGAGGAGCGCGACCGGTGGTCCACCGATGGAAGCCACAACACCTGCCACGCCGGAAGCGGTCCCCGTCACGAGTTTCGTCATGGTGGTCCGTTTGAGCGTCACCCCCAACACCATCGCCAGGACGGCGAGGAGGACGGTGACGGCGATGAAGCCGTTGAGCAACCGCTCGGAGGCGACGCCGAGGAGGAGGACGCCCAGGTAGGAGCCCGGTATGCGTGATCCGATGATCAACCCGGTCCCCTTGAGTTCGATGGCGCTGCGCTCCCGCCACACCATCGCCATGGTGACCGGGAACGCAAGCAGGAGTTGCGGTACCGGCACGAGGTCAGGGCTGAGGAGGGCGAGGACCGGGACCGAGAGGATCCCGAGGCCGATACCAACCATGCCTTGGACCGCTGCTGAGATTGCGGTGACCACGAGCGCGACCACCCAGACAAGAGGCGACATGGGTTGATTCTCTCACGCTGGTGCGCCGTGGAATCCACGCCGTGGAATCCGTGCCGTGGATTCAATGATGTGCCGTACCGGGTGGAGCAACCTAGCGTTCCACCGATGAGACGCATCCTTGTTGCTGTCGCGGTTGGGTTGATTGCCGTTGCCGTAGGTGCGTGTTCCTCCGCCCCCGAGCCGTTGATCGGGCTGCGGGTCTCCTCCGATTCGGCGGTGGGGGACTCACGTTTCCTGTTTGCGGTCAACGAACTCGACGGGACACGGCGAGGCTCGCCCGATGAGGTGGTCACCGTGGTGGCGTTCCCGCTCAGTGAACCCGAGCACTCCTTTGAGTCCGTTGCCGCCTTTGCATGGATTGCCGAGGACTCGTTCGGTCTGTACCGGGCGACGATCCCGTTCGACTCGGCAGGGTTGTGGCAGATCGAGTTCTCCATCTCGACGGGGGAGCCGACCGAACCCTTCCTCATCGACATCCAACCGTCACCGGCATCCGTCGGCATTGGTGACCAGGCGCCCCTGGTTGCCACCCCCACCCTCGCCGATACGGCGATTGAGGACCTCACGACGGACGATGACCCGCTCCCATCCCTGTACGAGCACTCGCTGGACGAGGTGCTCCAGAACGGACGCAAGACGGTTGTCCTGTTTGCGACCCCCGCCTTCTGTGTCTCGGCGACCTGTGGCCCGATGCTGAACCAGCTGAAGGAAGTCATCCCCCAAGCTCCCAACGTCGATTTTGTCCACGTCGAGATCTATGAGGGGTTCCGTGAATCCGGCTTTGTCCCGGATGGGAATCATCTCGCTCCGGCGGTGCGAGCGTTCGGTCTTCTCAACGAACCATGGATATTTGTGATGGACGAATCCGGAAGGGTGACCGCACGGCTGGAAGGCGTTCTCGTCGATGGTGAGCTCGAAGCCATCCTGGGTCTGGCGTAAGTGCCATGAGCAGGGGTGCCATGATCCTAGCGGTGGTGACCACCCTCCTCGGTGCGGTCCTGGTCGGGTGCTCATCGGGGAGTGACCC
>CAZULI010000135.1:0-5027 GCA_964621095.1 uncultured Acidimicrobiaceae bacterium
ATGATCCGGTTCAAGCTCATCGTCGGGATGAGGAACTCGGCGCGGATCATGCGTGAGAGCTGACCCATGTTGATCTCGGGGATCACGACCCGCTGGTAGCGCCCCAACACCTCCCCGAGGTTCTTGGGGAACGGGTTGATGTACCGCAAGTGTGCATGGGCGACCGGTCTCCCCGCCTTGTTGAGGCGCTTGACGGCGGTGCGGATCGACCCATAGGTTGACCCCCATCCAAGGACGAGCAGGTCATCACCCTCGCCGTAGACCTCGACATCGGGGATGTCGTCGGCGATACGATCGATCTTCTCGCTACGGGTGTACGTCATCACTTCGTGGTTGTCGGGGTCGTAGGAGACATTGCCGCTCGTTGCGTCTTTCTCCAACCCACCGAGACGGTGTTCCATTCCGGGCTGACCAGGGATGGCCCACGGTCGGGCCATCGTCACCGGATCACGCTTGTAGGGGAGGAACGGCCCGTCCTCCTCCTTGTGGGAGGCATACGGGATCGAGATGTCGGGCAGGGCGTCGAGGTCAGGGAGATGCCACGGCTCTGACGAGGTGGCGATGTACCCATCGGTCAACAGGAGCACCGGGGTCATGTACTTGAGAGCGATCCTGGACGCTTCAAATGCGCACTCGAACGCGTCAGCAGGTGTTGCCGCCGCGATGATCGGCAACGGAGCTTCACCGTGTCGGCCGTACATGGCGAAGAGGAGATCGGACTGCTCCACCTTCGTTGGAAGACCGGTTGACGGCCCACCACGCTGGACGTCCACAACGATGAGCGGGAGTTCCACCATCAATGAGAGGGAGAGGATCTCTGACTTGAGGGCAAGTCCTGGCCCTGATGTGGTGGTCACCGCAAGACGCCCGGCAAACGCCGCACCGAGGGCGGACCCGATACCGGCGATCTCATCTTCAGCCTGGAACGTCTTGACGCCAAAGTTCTTGTGCTTGGCCAGCTCCTCCAGGATGGTGGTTGCTGGTGTGATCGGGTACGAACCGATGAACAGGGGGAGCTTCGCCTTCTCTGCAGCCGCCACGAACCCCCACGCCGTGGCGATGTTTCCCACAACGTTGGTGTACTCACCGTGGGGGAGCGGGGCCGGCTTGACCTCAAAGGTGTGATGGAACGCGTCGGTTGTGATCCCGTAGTTGTATCCGGCCTTCAACGCCAGTTTGTTGGCGTTCCCCACAGGGGTGTCAGCTCCGAACTGCTTGTTGATCCACGCGATCGTGGTCTCCAATGGACGCTGATAGACCCACGAGATGAGTCCCAGGGCGAAAAAGTTCTTGGAACGGAGTGTCTCGCGTCCCTTCACCCCGGACTCTTTCACGGCGATTTTGGTGAGCTCGTCCATGGGCGCTGTGAGCAGCTTGTACGAGTCGAGACTGTTGTCCTCAAGCGGGTTCTTGTCATACCCAGCCTTGGCGAGATTGCGGTCCTCAAAGGCGTCAGTGTTGATGATGAGGAGTCCACCCGGGACCAGGTCTTTCAGGTGGGCCATGAGAGCGGCCGGGTTCATGGCCACGAGGCAGTCCGGGTTGTCACCCGGCGTCAAGACATCCCAATCAGCGATGTGGACCTGAAACGACGAAACGCCCGCGATCGTTCCGGCAGGGGCGCGGATCTCGGCGGGAAAGACGGGGAGTGTCGCGAGATCGTTGCCAAAGAGCGCGGAGGCTTCCGTGAACTGGGTGCCGGCAAGCTGCATACCGTCGCCGGAGTCTCCGGCGAATCGGATGACCACGTCGTCAATGCGCTCGGGTTTTTGAATCGTTTCCGTACTGGCTTCCGTCAGGGTCTCGTCCGACACCGTCTCTACTCCTCGTGGGGATGCTGTGTTGGTTGTCTGGCGCGGTCGACCCCTGTATGTCGCCATGTGGAGATCGGCCGCTCGTCCCTTGTAGCCTATTGCACTCGGGGATCATCCTTGCCCTTTCTCAACGATTGGGAGGAGTATGCGGTCCGGTGTGGGGTTCAGCGCTTGGGACCGGTGGAACGCCGCCCGATGGAGTGGTATTCGAGGCCGGCGGCCTCCATCACATGAACCCGGTACAGGTTACGAAGATCGATCACGCGAGGGGTCCCCAACGCCGTGCGGACCCGTTCGAGATCAAGGGAGGCGAACTCCGGCCACTCGGTGAGGATGACGCCGACATCTGCTCCCGCCAGGGCCGTGTACGGGTCGGTGGCAAACGTTGCGGTCGGGAGGAGCCGTGCAGCGCCTTCTGTCCCCTGGGGGTCGTAGATGGTGACGACCGCTCCGCGCTCGATCAGCCCAGCAACGATCTCGACCGCAGGACTCTCCCGCACATCGTCGGTGTTGGCTTTGAATGTGATTCCGAGCACCCCGATCGATCGACCGGCGATATCTCCGTCGACGAGGGTGACGATTCGGTCAATCATGGCGAGGCGTCGTGCCCGGTTCGCTTCAACCGATGCTGCGACAATGCGGGACGGCGTACCGTACTCGATGCTGGTCTGGACCAGTGCCTGGGTGTCCTTTGGCAGACACGACCCTCCATACCCGGGTCCCGCCTTGAGGAACGATGACGAGATCCGCGCATCAAGACCGATCCCGAGCGCAACGTCCTCAATGGAGGCCCCGGTGCTGTCGCACAGATCGGCCATCTCGTTGATGAATGACACCTTGACCGCAAGAAACGCGTTCGATGCGTACTTCGTCAACTCCGATGTCGTGACGTCAGTCACAACGGTGGGTACCCCCCGCTCGATGAGGGGCTGATACATCTCCCTGAGAGCTCTCTCGGAGCGCTCATCGGTGACTCCGATGATGATCCGATCAGGGTTTGAGAAGTCCGCAATCGCGGCCCCTTGTTTGAGGAACTCGGGGTTGGAGGCGAACGAGACGTCCTTGCCGGGAGCGAGTTCGTTGAAGAGACGCTGCATTTGCCGGTTTGCGCCGACGGGCACCGTTGATTTCAACACGATGGTTGCCCCGTCATCCATCTGGCTGGCCAGTGACGTGATGACTTGGCGAACGTGGGTGAGGTCCGCCGCTCCGTTGGGGAGGGGGGGTGTTCCAACCGCAACGATCACGACGTGGGCACCGGATACCCCCGTGGAGTTGTCCGTTGTGAAAAAGAGTCTCCCGGCTTTGGCGTTGGAGGCGACGAGCTCGCCGAGACCGAGTTCAAAGACGGGCATCTCGCCACGGCGGAGCTGTTCGATCCGGTCGTCATTCGTGTCGATGCAGGTGACCCGATGGCCGAGATCCGCCAAGCACGCGCCCGACACCAGTCCGACATACCCGCACCCGATGACGGAAATATTCATGTCGACACCGCCATCGATGGTGTTCCTGGGGCCAGGACACCGGCCGACTCGAGGTTGCTGGCGACCGCAAGGATCGAGTCCTCGTGCCACATGGGTGCAATGAGCTGTACCGACACGGGGACACCCGAACCACCGTGAATGGGTGCAGCGAGCGACGGAACGCCGATGCGGTTGATCGGTGACGTGAACGAAGCCAGAACGACACGGTGGAAGTAACGGGTGCCGTCAACGTCCATGTCGTCCTCACCGATGACCTTGCGCATCGCACCGACCGTCGGCGCCGCGAGGATCTCGATGCCATCAGCGTGGAGTCGGGCGATCGTGTTGCGTGCGTGGATACCCCAGCGGTACACCTCGGCGAGATCGCGGGCAGTCGATTCCTTGGCGAGATCAAGCCGGAGTTGGAGGTCCTCGCCGTAGCGGTCCCGGTACTTTGCAAACCGATCGCCATGGACCTCAAGAACTTCGGGTCCGACGGCAGCAGTGAGGGCTGGGTGGGGTGCGAGTGACGGTTCGTCGACCGACACGACCCGGAACCCTGCCTCCCGTGCGCTCGCCATGAAGCGGTGGATCCCTTCCCTGACGCTGTGGGTCATCGGGGCAGTCATCCATTGGTCCACGACGCCGATGGTGGTGGGATCGGTCGTTCGGCCTGGCATTGCTTCCTCGGGAACGGACCATCCGTCCTCGGGGTCGTACCCCGCCATCACCCGGTAGGCGAGCTCGATGTCGGCGACGGTCCGTGCCATTGGTCCGACCGTGTCGAGAGACGAAATCAGGGGGTAGACACCGCTCAAGGGGACCCGACCGTGGGTGACCTTGAGACCGAACACACCGCACAAGGCGGCGGGCACCCGTACCGATCCGCCTGTGTCGGTGCCGATGGCGATTGGGACGATCCCGGCCGCCACCGCTGCCCCGCAGCCTCCCGACGAACCACCCGCGGACGTGGTCGTATCCCAGGGATTGCGCACCGGACCGAACCACGGGTTCTCCGAGGTGAACCCGAACGCAAACTCATGCAACCCGGTTCGACCGATGATGACGGCCCCAGCGGCCTCGAGTCGGCGAACGACAGTGGCTGAGTGGGTGGAAACCTCTGCGGGAAACCCCGACCCGCTCGTATTCGGGAGACCCTCCTGCTCGATGATGTCCTTCAGGGCGATCGGCACGCCGGCGAGCGGACCGGGGTCTTCACCCTCGGCAACGAGCTGATCGATACCCTCGGCTCGCGACGTCGCCCCTGCTTGGTCGATGAGGGTGAACGCGTTCAGCAGGTCGTTGGTTTCCAGAGCAGCATCAATGGCGTCTTCAACCGTTTCGACGGCTTTGAGACGACCTGATCGCACGAGCTCCGCGGTTGGAGCGGCTTCCATCATCAATGGATCTTATCGGGCGGCGTGCTGTGGTGAGAGTCGCTACTCCCAGGTGAGTGGTCGGTCGTCCGGGTAGAAAACGATCCACATCTTGGAGGGCGGCAGGATCAGATCCTCCCCCGATTCGGTTGCAAGGTGGATCGGATCCGTGTAGGAGGTGCGGTCCCACCTCCCCTTGATGACGACACCATCGCGGAAGATGTAGGCGTCACCTGACCCGGTTGTGTCGGTGGTCGGGACCGGTGAACCGCTCCCGTCCGGAGAGGACACCGTGTGCTTCTTCCCGATGATCGTGACGATCACCGGAGCCGAGATGATGCTCTTGGTGCCTTCCCGATCCACAACCTCGTGTG
>CAZULI010000136.1:0-5000 GCA_964621095.1 uncultured Acidimicrobiaceae bacterium
CTGGTGTGCTCAAACCAGACTCGGGATACGTCCGAATCGCTGGCGAGGATGCCTTCAAGAGTGGGGAGGCGGCACTCATCCAGCAGACGACCAACGCCATTGGCAGTCGTAGTTGCCGGGAGAACATCGCAATGGGCAGTCTCGCTGGCGGTGCTACGAGGCGGGAGGCGTTACTTGACGCGGATGTCGCGATGACTCAGGTGGGTCTGTCGTCAGTGGCATCCCACAGGGCGCATCGTCTCTCAGGTGGTGAGCTTCAACGTACGGCGATTGCCAGGGCACTTGTCATGAACGCTCGGGTGATCGTCGCCGATGAGCCCACTGGTCAGCTTGACGAGGCAACCTCGCGCTCCATCATTGACGTCTTGCTGTCGACCGTTACAAGCCGGGGAGCCCTGGTCCTTGTCACCCATGATCTCGTTGCGGCACACAGGTGTGACCGAGTGCTCCGACTGTCGAACGGAAGGCTTCTCGATGCGAACCGCTGACTCCGCCCGACGCTGGAGAGTGTCGTCAATTGCTGAAGAAGCCTTGCTCAATTTCGTCGCAAACTGGCCAAGATCTCTCATGTTGGTTGCCCTCCTTGTGGTATTGATTGGCGTTCCATCAGGCGGCGAGGCCAGCAACATTGAAGCCAATGTCAAACTTGTGGATCAGATCGAACAAGGTGGCGGCAACGTGCTCGTCGCGAGTCCGACGGGTATCGATGGTGATGAAGTCGTCGTGGATGCACGAATGTGTGAGTTGCTTCGCCAGTCCCCCAACATCGTTGCCGCAGGATCCGTCGGAAGCCCCACCACTCGGCGCCTCTCCGGTGTGGGCATCCGGGAAGCGACGTTTGCCGTCACGAGCCCCGGGGCACTGGAGGCGATGTGGACGTTGCGTGGCGACGCAAGGCCACTTGATCTTGTGGTACCCGAGATGTACGCGAATGCTCGCGGACTCCACTCAGGATCCAGGCTGCTTGTTGGTGGCCGACTTGCGAAGGTGAGCGGCGTGTACGACTCGGACGCTCGGGTACCCAATCGTGGGACAACGATCCTCGAGATTGGACTTCCAGCCCGTGGGCAAGCAGTCGAGTGTCTGATCGAGACGACATGGTGGTCCAGATCGACCCTGATCGGGACGTTGCTTGCCGTGTTGTCCCGAGACGGAACACCGGTGCAGGTCCTGCCGCTTCGAACGGGAGGGGTGTTTGACCGGAGCCCAGGCCAAGAGCACAACGAGCGATGGTCGAGCGGTGCTTGGGTCTGGGGGAGTGTTGCCGGTGGGGTGCTGGCACTACTCGTCAACCTTGGTCGCAGGAGCCATGTCGGCTTGTACCGGTCGCTCCGGATGCGTCGCCATGAAGTGGTGCTGCTCCTCACACTGGAAACCGTCGTCTCCATCACCGTCGCGGCATCACTCGTCGTGGTCGCCCTGTGCGTGATGGCGTACGCCAACCATCTCCCAATGGTTGCGCTTGCCTACGGTGTCAGGAGTGGCGCCCTTACCGCTGCTGGGCTGGTCCTCACCGCCACCGCGGCAACCGGTGTTGTGACCGCAGGTGCTGCTGCCAACCAATTGAAGGAGTGAGGAACGACCACAGCGCACAGACTCGCATGGAAACTTGGAGAGTTCTGACGGGTTGCCATGGTTGGGGGCGACCTCCCCAACGGCGGTTCCCCCGTGCCGCACGTCGTGGCAAGACACGCCGGGACGCTCCAGCCCACACATTCTCAAGGATTCGACCAAGCGGGACGAAGATATATCCGTGGTACAGCCTTGTGAATCGGTGAGCAGTATGTATGCGGCGGTAGGAGAGGATCCCGTGGACGGTTCCTCCGAATCCAAGCGCCGCCTCTCCGTTCGCCTGTCGCCGACCGGCGTCGTGGCGGAACTCGGGCAACGCGCCCTGCTCAGCGCCGATGTCGAGAGCCTCCTCCAACTCGCCGTCGATCTGCTCCGAGAAACCCTGGGGGTTGAGTACGCCAAGGTCCTTCATCAGCCTGGGGCTGGTGAACCACTGGTTCTGATAGCCGGGAGTGGATGGCGGGATGACGTCCAGCTCGGGGAGACCACCGTGCCGTGTGACGAGGGATCGCAGGCGGGGTACACCCTGCTGTCGAACGAACCGGTCTACGTCGACGATCTGGAGTTTGAGACCCGGTTCAGCGGCCCTGCCCTTCTCGTCGACCACGGTGTCATCTCGGGGATGAGCGTGACGATCCAAGGGCGGGAGCGGCCGTACGGTGTGCTCGGTGTGCACAGCTCCCGACACCGGCAGTTCACCCCCGACGATGGTGACTTCCTGAGATCGGTCGCGAACATCCTTGGTGGTGCGTTCGAGAACCGGCGTGCCATCGAGGAGGCCGAACGCAGCGCCCGGTACGAAGCTGCGCTGGCGGAATGCGCCCAAGCGCTCCTTGCCAGTTCGGGAGGCGCCCGAATTCAGCACGCCTTGGAGACGCTGTTTGCCGCCACCCAAGCCACGTACGTCTTTCTCGAACGCAACGTCAACGACCCCCACATGGGGTTCAGTTCGAGGATGGTCGCCGATGCCGGGGAATCACAGAACGAGTCGGGGGTGTGGGACGCGTACTGGGGTCTTGTTCCCTGGGCACAGATGCCAACGTCTCGTGAACACCTTGAGCAGGGGAGACCGTTTGTCGTGATCCCTGAGGAACTGGTGGGACCCGAATACGATCTGTACGCAGCAGACCCCCACCCGATCAAGTCAGAACTTGACGTCCCCATCTTTGTTGATGGCGAATGGGCAGGCCTCATCGGGTTTGCCGACCAGTCGGTGCGACGCGTGTGGAGCGAGACCGATGTGTCCCTCCTCACCACGGTCGCCAAGATGATGGGTGCTTTCTGGGAACGTGAAGCGCACCAGGAGCATCTCGTCGGGTTGAACCGGGCCAAGGACGCGTTCCTGGCGAGTATCAGTCACGAGTTGCGGACCCCGCTCACCGCGATGGTGGGGTTCAGTCAGATCCTGAAAGACTCAGCCGATGTGATGTCACCCCAAGAGCGCGATGAGTTGCTTGAACTGTTGGTACGGGAAGGCACGGATGTCACCAACATGATCAGCGACCTGCTCGTGGCGGCAAAAGCCGACATTCACGCATTGGAGGTCGCCTCGGTACCCCTCGATCTCCATGTCCAGGCGTCCCAGGTGTTGCAGTCCCTCGACCGAGAGCACGTTCCCCAGATCAAGCTGTTGGGTGATTCGGTCCACGCCATCGGTGATCCCGAACGGGTGCGTCAGGTCATCCGCAACCTCGTCTCGAACGCCCTGCGCTACGGGGGGGAGACGATTCAGGTCGAGGTTCGCGCCGATGCCACCACGGCAAGCGTGCTCGTCCGCGACCATGGGGACGCGATCCCCGAGGAGGATCGCGAGCGAATCTTCATGCCGTACCAGCGGGCCCACAACGCCCCGGGACTCGCTGGTTCACTGGGGTTGGGGTTGGCGATCTCGCGCCAACTGGCGGATCTGATGGCCGGTGATCTCACCTACCGGTACGACGACGGACACAACGTCTTCGAACTCGCCCTTCCCGCCGGTACCTGACGTCCCCTGCCCACGCGACGAGGCAGCCGATCCACGCGGATGGTTCGCGAGGGTTTCAGGCCGTGAGGAGGTGACCGATGCGTTCGATGCCGGCCACGATGGCGTCCGTCGGCTCACTGGTGAAGCACAGTCGCATGAACCCCGGCTCACCCACATGACACGCTGAGCCGGGCGTCAGGTTCACGTTTGCGTTCTCAAGGATGGAGCGCCACAGTGCGTTCTCTGCATCCCAGCTGATCTCGGTCATGAACCGACGCATGTCACAGAGCATGAAAAACCCTGCTTCAGACGGCAGGTATGGAATCCCGGCAGCATCAAGGGCCGCAGTCGTCCGTGCGTGGGCCTCCCCAAGGCGGCTCTGGTTCTCCAGGAGGTAGGCATCCACCCATTCATCATCGGCGATCATCTGGCGGAGGAGTTCCTGGGTGTCCCCAGAGCAACCGGCCCAGTACGCAAGTCCGTTCACTGCACCAAGGACGCCCTCATTCTTGGTGTACAACACGCCACAGCGCAGCCCGCTCATGGCGAAGTCCTTGCTGAACGCCCACACCACATGGGTCCGGTCACCCAATGCAGGGCGAAGCGAGGTACCGCTGACAAACGGCGTGGTCCCGAATGTCGAAAGCGCGTAGATCTCGTCAAAGACGATGTGGATCCCCTTGGCCTCCGCCCACCCAAGCACCTCTTCGAGTTCGCCCTGGCGGTACACGGTGCCAAGGGGGTTGTTCGGAGACGTGAACAGCAGTGCCTTCACCGGACGGTCAGCGTTGGCGACGACCGCATCGAGGCGCTCGGTGGTCAGCGCAAACCCCTCCTCGCTGGTGCAATGCACGGGGAGAATCTTCAGTTGGTTCCGTGTCTCGAGGTCAGACCAGAACGCGGAGTAGCTCGGAGTCGGGACGAGAACGCCGTCCCCCGGGTCACAGATCGCGTAGAAGAGCAGCTCCAGGACGGATCCGGCACCCGAAAGCACCGCCAAATCTTCCGGCGTGACCTCGGTGTCGAAGAGGCGTCGACCCATGAACCGGGCGAGCTCCTCCCGAAACGCCACTGCTCCGGTCCAGGGCCCATACCCGACAACGCTGTGTGGCACCTGGCGACTTGCCGCCATCTTGGGTTCCAGCAGATCCCAGGTGAGCTTGTTCTCGGCGATGCACATCGGGATGTACCCGGACGGGTTGGACTGACGATCCCACGGTGTCCCGGTGCGGGCGAAGTGCTCATGGATGTACTCGGCCAAGGGCGGGTTCTCGACCAGTGCTTGGCCTCGATCTGACAACCCATGTGACATGGATCCACCTTTCCGATACGCCTTGGATGCCGTCCTGGTTTCACCCCGTCATGGCCCCGGATGCCTGGCGGTTGACGGCTGATTACACCGTTGTTTGATGCTAGCTCCTCGTTTGGGGGGTTGGATCGGGCGGGTACCATTTGGGGAGCAGCG
>CAZULI010000137.1:0-4997 GCA_964621095.1 uncultured Acidimicrobiaceae bacterium
CTGCAACAGTCATCTAACGCTTGAGTTAAGCGGCCGGCGCTTTTTGCCGGTCCGCTTGGACGAATTGTTAGCAGGCACCAACGAGGAACCTACCAATGCAATTTGACTTGACCAGCCTACCACCAGAAACGACCGCCACCACCGATGTGGTGGTGGGTGACGTATTGCAGGCGAAAGGCGGACGGGGTGACACCGCGCTTTGGGTTGTTGCTGCCGTGCGCGGAAATAGCGCGCACCTGCTTGGAGTGAGCCGCGATGGCGAAATTGTAAGCACCGCCAGCTACGGAATGCACGCTCTGCGAGACCGTGCGGTTGTTGGCCGATGCAACGATTTGGAGGCCATGCAGCTCTGCGTTGCTGCGCGGCCATGCTTGTGACTGCTAACGATTGAGTTAACTGGTGCCGGGCGTGGCACCGCATGAAACCCGAGGATGCCACGACCCGGCATCCAGTTGAACGAATTGTTAGGTGGTGATTCTCATGAACGCAGTTCTTGTGGTTGGATGGGTTGGGATTGCAGCGTCCTGCATTGTGCTACTGGCCGGACTGCGCACGCTGCTGGGTGAGTTGCTGTTCCGCGCCCGCTGGAAATGGGGTGACGCGCACCAGTTGAAGCGCAGCGCGAGGCTTGGGTGGAACACCGGAGCGCCGCCCGATGGCGCAACGTTCTTGGTGCTTGAACACGTCAAGGATTTGGCGAAGAACCCAGAGTTCATGAGCGAGCATCGCTGGGCCGTGATGCGGCGAAGGGGCGATACCTGTCACTCAATCAACGGTGGATTTTCAACGCCAGTCACCACCGTCACCGGATGGCTGGAAATCACCACCTAACACGAGTTATCAGGAGCGCTGAAGGTCCGCATGTACCGACAAACAAGAAAATACGCGCAGCGTCGCGACTGGCGGCCGCGACAGGCGGTTCCCCTCGAGGATTTGCGCCCGGCACTTTGGCAGCCGCCACTGCTCCGCCGTCGAATCGTCATCGAAGATTTCGATACCGGCGTCACGGAACGGCATGTCGTCGAGCTCTATCGCACGCCCCGCATCGACAGCTACCGCGCCGTGATCGACGGATCAGAATGGAAGCCGCGCATTGGCTGGTCGCGTATGCTCGACGGTTTGCGTCGCGCGCTCCCAAGACTCGCAAGCCCGTCAAAAATGGCGCGCGATGATGGATGACGGCATGCAATACGGATTTGGCTTCCGCCCGCAATCGAATTCACTCCTGCGGCGCGACGAGATCGTGGTCGACCTGTTCGCTGGTGGTGGCGGCGCAAGCGAGGCGTTGCGCCAAGCCATCGGGCGCGAGCCAGATATCTGCATCAATCACGACCCCGCAGCAATCGGCATGCACGCCGCCAACCATCCCCACGCTCTGCATCTTTGCGAGGACGTTTGGCATCCAGACCCACGCACCGAATGCGCGGGCAACCCCATCGGTTGGCTGCACGCCTCGCCAGACTGCACGCATTTCAGCCAGGCCAAGGGCGGCCAGCCGCGCAGTCGCTCTACGCGGTCGCTCAGCTGGGTAATCCTCCGCTGGGCCGGCAGCGTGCGCCCGCGCATTATCAGCCTGGAAAACGTGAAGGAAATCCTGCAGTGGGGACCACTGGTCGCCAAGCGCGACAAGTCCACAGGTCTGCCGCTACGGTCGGACGGCAGCGTTGCCGCAGTCGGCGAATGCGTGCCGATCCGGCAGCAGTACCTCATCCCGGACAAGCGTCACGCAGGGCGCACCTGGCGCGCATTCGTCGCCGCGCTGCGGCGCCTCGGGTACGCGATCGAATGGCGCAAGCTCCGCGCCTGCGATTATGGTGCCGGCACCAGCCGCGAGCGGCTGTTCATGATCGCGCGGCGCGACGGCGAAGCCATTCGCTGGCCAGAGCCCACCCACGGCCCGGGCCGTCCGCGTCCGTACGTGACAGCCGGCGATTGCATTGATTGGTCGATCCCATGCCAGTCGATCTTCACCCGCAAGAAGCCCCTCGCAGAAGCCACACTGCGCCGCATCGCGCGCGGCATCAAACGCTACGTTGTGGATGCGGAAGCCCCATTCTTCGCGCCGAACTGCGCGGCCTTTCTCACCGAATTCGCAAACGCGAGCCGCGGCGCCACGTGGTCGGCCGACGAGCCGCTGCGGACTCAGTGCGCAAAGGTCAAGGGCGGCCACTTCGCCCTGGTAACGGCCTTCATCGAACAGGCCAACGGTGGCGGCCCCAACGGCAACCCGGCGCCGTCCCGCAGCGCCGACATGCCCCTGTCCACTATCATGCAATCCGGCAGTCAGCAGCGCCTGGTGACGGCACGCCTTTCCGAACCGGGCGACATCCGCGCGCTACGCGTCGCCGCCGTCCTCCTGCAAGACCCGCTCGACACCATCACAACTCGCGACCGCATGGCGCTCGTCACCGTCATCATCGCCGGCACACCCTACGTGATCGTGGACATCGGATTGCGCATGCTCACGCCGCGCGAGCTCTACACAGCCCAGGGCTTCCCGCGCGACTATGTCATCGACCGCACCGCATCCGGCCGCATCCTGACTTGCGCGCAGCGCGTTCGGATGGTCGGTAACAGCGTCTCCCCGCCTCCGCTTGCAGCCATCGCTCGCGCGAACATGCGACTTGCGTCGTCGCTGCCAAACCAAGATCTGGCCGCATGATGAGCCCACGACAGCCGCACGCGCCGCCGCGCATCCGCGCACCGGCACCGCCATGCTCCGCACGGACGCCGATGAGTGCGAACATGCTCGCGCTCATCGACGAACTCGCCGCCATCGCGTTCGCCGATTATCTGCGCGAAACCGCCGCGAACGACGCCACCTGCACGGACACGCGATCGGATCACCCCATCGCCGCGCCGCGCGAAGCGGCGTAGGCTCGGATTGGATGATGGCTCGGGCCGAAGGCCCACCGCAAAGCCGAATACACGAATGCAACCGCACCGTCCTGGATTATTGAAGCAAAAGCGTCAGCAGGAAAAAGGAACAAGACACCGCGACGTCACTCGCGCCGGATCACTGCGCGGCGGGGTTGACGGGGGTCCATACACTAATTGTTAGGACGCAACGCGAGGAACTATGTCAACTAGCGTATTCAATCACGGATGTGACCCCGCGCGACTCAAGCGCTCGCGCAATACGCGCCAAAGTGGCCGCGTGCCAAGTCGCCGGCAGCGGCTTGAAGCCGGGGTGATTGCGCCAAAGTTCCGCGTCCGAGGCGTATCGGCGAAGGTCAACGGCTTCCGGCTCGCCGCCCTGGGCGCGCATGACTTCATCGACCTGAGCGAGAGCATTGCTCACCATCGTTCGGGTCTGCGATTCGATGCGACCGATCAGCGCGGCCACGTCGTCCGGCACCTGATTCCGGCCAGATTCCCAGTAGCGAACGGTTCGTTCGCCGACGCCGGCCTGTTCGGCCAGCCAGCCAACGGTGAGGCCAAGGGCCTCACGGTTGGTCTTGAGTTCTGCGGGGGTCATCCATCACTCCTCACCGAACACCACGAACAGCAAGTCAGCGCGCTCATCTTCATCCTCAAAGCCGGCGATCAGCTTGCGAGCGTGGTCAGCATCAGTCACGGCGATGGCGGACAGCGTGCAGGCCGAGCCGGAAAGCCCGCCGGGGCAGCCGGTGAACAGCGCGCCTTCGCACGCGAAAGCGTCGTCGAACTCGATGCGAGCCAGCTTGCGCTTGTTGAACTTGGCGACGCCTTCGATGCGGACGTGATCGCCCGCCCAAGTGACAGACCATGCTGGGCCGGCGGCCTTCTGGACGGCGGAAACAACGGAGGTCTGGATTGCGTTCATGGTGGACTCCTTAAGTCTCGATCCGAGCCAATCTCAGACCGTGCAGATAGTCTAGTTCCTATGTCGGAACTTGTCAACACACGACCCGACGAACGGTCAGTGCGCCCTACCGCCGTACAAGCGATAGACATCGAAAATGGGATCTATCACATGAGCCGATGCCGTCCATGGGCACTCGATGACACTGCACGCTGTGCAAGCAAACGCGCATGAAGACCGCAGCATACGCTCGCTACAGCAGCGAGAACCAACGCGCAGCCAGCATCGATGACCAGGTGCGAAATTGCCGCGAACACTGCGCCCGCAACGGTTGGCCGGATCCCGCCGTCTACTCCGATGCCGCGATCAGCGGCGCGCGCGCGGATCGTCCCGGCTACCGACGCATGCTGGCCGCCGCGTCCGCCGCAGCTTTCGACGTGCTGCTCATCGATGACCTGTCGCGGCTCTCACGCGACAGTGTCGAGGCACAGCAATGCGTGCGCCGCCTGCGCTTTGCCGGCGTGCGCATCATCGCGATCAGCGACGGCATCGACACCGACGACCGCGGACACAAGATCGGCGTCGGACTGCGCGGGCTCATGGGCGAGCTGTACCTCGACGATCTGCGCGACAAGACCCACCGCGGCCAGCGCGGCCGGGCGCTCACCGGAGCATCTGCAGGCGGCCTGCCCTACGGCTACCGCGTCACGACGACCGGACAACGCGCCATCGATGTCGAGCAAGCCGAAGTCGTCCGCCGCATCTTTGCCGACTACGCGGCCGGCCTGTCGCCTCGCGCAATCGCGCATGCGCTCAATCGGGAGCGCGTCCCCGCACCTCGCGGCGGCACTTGGGCCGTGTCCGCGATCCACCCGGACACGCGCCGCGGCATCGGCATCCTCGCCAACCCGCTCTACATCGGGCGGATGACCTGGAACCGATCGCGTTGGGTCAAGCACCCGGACACCGGCCGCAGGCTGCGCCAGGAACGCCCGCGCGACGAGTGGATCACGACCGAACACCCCGAACTCGCCATCCTCACCCAAGCGCAATGGGCAGCCGCGCAGGCCCGGCTGCCGCGCGCAGAACGCCGCAGCGGCCGCCAGCCGAGCGCGCTCTTGTCCGGCCTGCTCCGCTGCGGAGGATGCGGCGGCCCACTGGTCATCGTCGACGCCTACAAATACGGCTGCGCACGCGCCAAGGATCGCGGCAC
>CAZULI010000138.1:0-4956 GCA_964621095.1 uncultured Acidimicrobiaceae bacterium
ACGGGCCAACCTTGAACTCCGTCACCACATCGCAGGTCGGTTCAATGCGGCCGTGTGGTTCTGGGAGCCCGGCAATCTCCCGGAACTTGGACGACTCGCGTTCGATATGGTCGATGAGCTCTGGGTGTCAAGTGAGTATCTCGTTGATGTCTTTGGTCAGTACGGGAAGGTGCCGGTGCACAACATCGGCCTTGCCGCGGACCTCCCCGAACGGCGACACGTCGATCGGAGTGGCCTGGGTCTCTCCGATGACGAGTTCGTGTTCCTCTTCGTCTATGACGCCTACTCGTCGTTCGGCCGCAAGAACCCGGTGAAGGCGCTTCAAGCGTTTGTCAACGCGTTCGGACCCGGGTTTGAGGGCGTCCGGTTTGTGCTCAAGGTCTCAAATCTCAACAAGTTCCCCGCCGCCGAAGCGGAGATCCTCGAGTTTGCGAACACGTACCCGGCGATCACGGTGATCGATCAGTACCTCACGCGGGAGGGGGTGCTCGATCTCATGGCGGCTGCGGACATCTATGTCTCGCTTCACGCGGCAGAGGGGTTCGGGTTGACACTGCTTGAGGCGATGGCGCTCGGGACACCGACCGTGTGCACTGGGTACAGCGGCAACATGGACTTCACGACACCCGAGAACTCCTGGTTGGTTGAGTATGACCTCATCGCCACCGACGAGATCTACGAGCCCTATCCGGCCGGATCGATCTGGGCGAGCCCCAGTCTTGACTCCGCCACCGAGTTACTGCGCCAGGCCGAAGCCAACCGCGACGAGGTTGCCCGCAAGGCCGAGGTTGCCCGAACCGATGCGTTGGCGGTCGCGTCCCTTGAGGCGTACGCCCGCCGCCTCGACACCCACCTGCGTCGCGTCGGCGCGTAACCCCCCTGCGTCGCTGGCGCTCCGCGTACCCCCCAAGCGGGAGGACGGAAGACTGGAAAAGCGGGAGGACGGAATCCAGGCACCGTCCCCCCGGGAAACGGGGGGACGCTACGAGCAACGCGAGGAGCAGGGGGGGGGCTGCCCTACACGCCCATCTGCGTCCGCAGGGATGCACCGGCGCTCTTGTCGGTGGATGCGATGAAAACAAACCCAGCGTCGTCGCGATCGATGAACACATAGATTCCCGACCCCTCAAGCAGGAGCCCACCGCCCGAGTTCTGCGACGAGGTGGCCCCCATCCGGGTTCGCGCATGCTCGATGAGCGCGTTGACGAGATCCTCTGCGTCCTGGTCGGTCTCTGCCACATACTCCCACGCCATGGCGATGTCGTCCCCGTTGACAAGGGTGCGGAATGAATCATTCCCCCATCCATCGGCAGCCTGGGTCACCTTCCCCGGCGTCACCGTGCCCGTCAGGATCATGCGGACCCCCCACTCCCCCCATGACCCGTCCTGACCGATCTCCCAACCGGGAAGCGTCACGGACACGGGTTCAAGGCGAGTGGGTTCCTCACGACGCAGGTACTTCCGGGGGTTGAGGATCTGTTCCGTGGTCGTCGGCAGATCCTGATACATCTTGTCCACTGCTTTGAGACCACCCTCCGCGATGATCTGACCTATGAACACGAGGCCCTGCTCATAGGGAAACGCCAGATCCAACCCGACCCAGGTGGGGGCGGCGTCCAGGCGGGTGGTGTCAAACGACATCGCCTCCGTGGCCGCCTCGGCCGCCTCGGATGGATCAAGGTTCTGGAGATAGAGGAACTGCTGGTACGTCGCATCACCCTCGATGGCAGCAAGGAGGGCAGCAGCATCATCGCCGTTCCCTTCAGCCAGCCGCCGCTCATGCTCCGGGTAAAAGTCGAAGTGCTGATCCGTGAGCGCATGTACCAACTCGTGGACAAGGGTGACGCGTTGGAACGCGGTGAAACCATCGACAGCGGCAGGAACCACAACCTCCTTTGCAGACCCGTCGTAGAACCCCAGCACCTGCTCGGCGTACAGATCGACAAGCAGCTGGTGCAGATCGGTTCCGCTGTCGATCATGCCCATGAGTTCAAACAGCTGCTGGTTGCTTGCCAGTCCTTCCGCGTCAACGTCCTTGCCAACCTCCTCGGCGACCCGGGACGCGAACTCGGTTTGGTCAAGGATCGTCACGGTTGGCATCTCAAGAAACGGCAAGGCTCGGGACTCCTCAGTGTCAAGGATGAGCACACCTATTTCGGCACGCATCTCGGCATCGAGCTCGTCTGAGATCGAAGCTGAGTGTGTCCCCGGGATCGCACTGGCTGGCACCGATGGGATGGTCTCAATCGTTGTCGTGCTGCCGTCCGGGCCCGTTCCGCCTGGGGTGTTGGATCCGCCTGTGGAACCGTTCGTGCCCCCCGATCCCCCACCACACGAGGTTGCGACGACCGCCAGAACAGCGACCAGGAGCGCGACAAGCAAGCGGCGGAGTGTGTGATGCATTGCGATTGGCAGGCTACACCGCAGGCGGGAAAACCGATGGGTCCCACAAGCCACGGCTTGAGGTGCACAGCGAGATCGGAACCAACCCGGCCGCCATTCGAAGGCGGTGACCCCATTCTCCGAGTAGCGTGTGGTGGTGCTTGTTGCCATCACCGGAGCATCAGGGTTCGTAGGGGGTGTGCTCACCCGAAGCGTGCTGACCGCTGGTCACGAGGTGCGGTGCCTCGACCTGTCACCCAACCCCGCGTCGGGTGACCGTGACCTCGACTGGAGAGCGGTCGACGTTCTTGACCCCGACACGCTTGTCGGGCCACTTCAAGGGGTCGAGGTCGTGTACCACCTTGCTGCAGTGATCTCGGTCACGGGGGACAAGACGGGCATCGTGCGTCGTGTCAACGTTGACGGAGTCCGCAACGTGGCAGAGGCGTCGCTCAACGCCGGCGTCAGACGACTCGTGCATTGCAGCTCAGTCCATGCGTTCGACCTTGAGGTGGTGGATCATCTCGCCGAGGACGGACCCCGGGTCACTGACCCGAAGCGTCCGGCGTACGACCTGTCAAAGGCGGCGGGGGAAACGGAACTCCGCTCGGTGATCTCCCGAGGTCTTGACGCGGTGATCGTCAACCCAACCGGCATCTTCGGTCCCCACGATCACTCCCAGTCACGCATCAACGCCCTGCTGCTCGCCATGTTCACGGGTCGGATCCCCGCCATTGTCAGAGGAGGGTTCGACTGGGTGGACGTGCGGGACGTTGCCGCCGGGCTCATCGCGGCTGGCGAGAAGGGCCGGACGGGGGAGAACTATCTGCTGTCGGGACATCACCAGACCCTCAGACAACTGAGCGAGATCGCAGAACGGGTCTCCGGAACCCCAAGACCCAAACTCGAATTGCCAATGTGGATGGCCCGACTCACAGCTCCGTTTGCCACCATGTCCAGTCGTCGGACCAACGACCCCCTGTCATTCACGACCGAATCGCTCCGTGCCCTCCGGTTCGGTTCAACCGTCTCCTGTGCAAAGGCGACCGCCGAACTCGGGTATCAACCCCGCTCAACTGAGCAGTCCGTGGCTGACCTCTACGCGTGGGCAATCGAGACCGGCCTGGTGGACGGTCCGACGCCAGGGCGCGACCAGGAGTAGGTCCACCTCGCTCCCCCACCCTCGGTGATGGAACCACTAGGGTCGTAGACGTTTGCAAACCAGGAGTACACGTGGCGGACGCAAAGCGCAACGACAAGCGAACAATTTTCGGATGGGCGATGTACGACTGGGCGAACTCCGCCTACATCACCATCTTCGGGGCGGTCATCGGAGCGTTCTTCACCGGCACCATCATGGCGGGCGACACCTACTGGGGGATGTCGGGGCAGTCCCTGTTTGCGATCCTGGTCGGCCTCGGATCCATCGTCCTGCTCGTCGCCATGCCGATTCTTGGGGCCATTGCTGACTACGCGGACTCCAAACGCAAACAGCTTGGCCTCTACACAATTGTCGGAGCGGTCTCGACGCTTGCCATCCCGTTCGTCCCCGACGGCCAGGTTCCGCTGTTCCTTGCGATTGTCGTCATCTCGCAGTTCGGGTTCGTGGCCGCCAACGTGTTCTACGACGGATTCCTGCCAGAGATCACCACCGATGACACCATCGACAAGGTCTCGTCAAAGGGGTACGCCCTCGGTTATCTCGGCGGTGGCATCTACCTGGCGATCGGGTTGGTGCTCATCATGTTCTCAAGCAAGGAGCCCACAACGGACTTTCTCACGGAGTCCCTTGCGGCCCGCATCGCCATCTTCGGATCAGGACTCTGGTGGCTTGCGTTCTCCGTGATCACCATGGCCCGCCTCCCCCGGGATGGGCAGGCCAAAGACAGGCGCTCCCTTGGCGACTACACCCGCATCGGGTTCCGACGGACGTTGGCAACCACGAAGCGACTGGGGCAGTTCCCCCATCTCCTGATCTTTGTGATTGCGTTCATCATCTACAACGCAGGCATTGGCACCGTCATCGCGGTCTCCGGACCGTACGCCGAGGACACCCTCAACCTCTCCATCGCCGATATCGGCGTCGCGTTCCTCCTGGTCCAGATGATTGCGGTTCTGGGTGCGTTCATGTTTGGCGCACTTTCGGACCGCATCGGGCCAAAGCGCTCGATCATGATCTCGCTGGTCGTGTGGATCGGGATTGCTGGTGGGGCGTACTTCATTCCTGAGGATTCAGCGGTCACGTTCTGGGCACTCGCCTCGGTCGTCGGGTTCGTCCTCGGTGGCTCCCAGGCACTCAGCCGCTCACTGTATGGGACCATGATTCCCGAGGAGGCGTCAGCGGAGTTCTTCGGGTTTTTCTCGGTGTTCAACAAACTCTCCGGTATCGGACCTCTGGTGTTTGGTGCCGTGAGCGTCGCAACCGACGGCCGGACCGCAATCCTCTCCGTTGGGCTGTTTTTTGTTGTGGGCCTCATCCTGTTGGCACGTGTCGATGTCGACACGGCACGTGCATCACGCGCCGATTGGGAGTTCGCCAATGAGTGACTCTCAGATTTCGACTTGACAGCGTCG
>CAZULI010000139.1:0-4906 GCA_964621095.1 uncultured Acidimicrobiaceae bacterium
CAGCGCGTCACACACCGCGTGTGCCCCGACATCGGCGTCCGACGTGCCGATGACCCCTGAGGAATGCTCGATCGACACACCACACAGCACGACCGGTCCGTCACCCCCAAACGCGTGTGCATCGTATCCAAACCCGGTTCTGACGTCACTCATCCTGCGTTCCTTTGATCAACAGCTCTGCGAGTTCGAGATCACCGGCGTGAGTGATCTTGATATTGATTCGATCGCCCGGCACGACCGCCACCGTACCGCCGACCCGCTCAACCAACCCGGCGTCATCGGTGGCGTCGTCATCCGGATCCACCAGGTGCGCCTCGCGCAGCAGTGGCAAGCGGAACGCCTGTGGTGTCTGGACGGCCACGAGCTGACTGCGATCAACGGTCTCGATGACCATGCCGTCAGACACCAGCTTGAGGGTGTCGGTGACGGCAAGTGCTGGCACCACGGCGTCGGAGTTCCCTGCGAGAACCGCATCAATCACGGTGGTCACCAACGCTCGGGTGAGCAAGGGACGGGCTGCATCATGGATCAGCACCCAGTCGACGTCGTCAGGGATCGTGGCGAGCCCTGCGGCAACCGAGTCCCGGCGCCTGGCTCCACCGGGGATACCACCTTCAACGGGACCGACCACGATGACCGTGTCGATCTCAGCAGTTTCAAGAACGGAGACCGATCGTCTCCACAGCGGGACACCGTCGAGTTCGAGGTCGTGTTTGGGACCGCCATACCGCACACCCGAACCTGCTGCCAGCACCATGGCCCAAATCTTCAATGGGATCGGCCATCAATCAGCATCAGGCGTCTTCTGGCACCTCGACCTTTGGCAACGCCCGATCGAGTCGCTTGATGGCGTCCTCCTCGCTGAGATCGAGCGAGAACCGCAGCTCCGACACGATGATCAGGCGGGCCTTGGCGAGCATCCGTTTGAGAGCGGGTGAGATGCCTTTCACCTGCTGGGCGTACGTGAGGTCCCGGACGACCTCTGCCACCTGGAAAATGTCACCGGAGTTGATCTTCTCCGTGAGGAGTTTGTACCAACGGCTCCAGTTCGCTCCGGCCTCCTGTGGCTCGAGCTTGAACGTTGCAAACACCTGCTTCGCCTTCGCCTGGGAGATGACTGGTCGTACTCCACGCTCGAGCGCGTTCTCGGCCGGTACCTGAATGGTGAGCTGGTCCGTTGCGACCTCCAGCACGAAGTAGTCACGCTTCTCGCCAGCGAAATCGACCCGCTGCTGCTTGATGATCGTCGCAGCGCCGTGGTGGGGGTACACCACCTTGTCCCCGACCTGGAACGGGTACTTCTTTGCCGCAGGCTTCTTCGCCGCAGGCTTCTTCGCCGCAGGCTTTTCCGCTGCGGGTTTCTTCGCGGCCGGCTTCTTCGCCGCTGGCTTCTTCGAAGTTGGCGCGGCGGCTGCCGGTTTCTTCGCGGCCGGCTTCTTCGCCGCCGGCTTCTTCGCCGCCGGCTTCTTCGCGGCCGGCTTCTTCGCGACCGGCTGCTCCGCTGCTGACGCTGCCGCTGCAGGCTTCTTCGCCGCAGGCTTCTTCGCCGCGGACGTCGCCGCCGTGGCCTTCTTTGCCGCAGGTTTCGTTGCGGTGGACGCGCTGGCCGCGGGCTTGTTTGCCGCAGGTTTACTGGCTGATGTCTTCTTGGTTGCCACAGACCCTCAAGAGTGGTTCGGAACGTTCCATTGTATCGGTTGAGAGACTCAGTCGGTCGTCAGCTCGCTGAATCACCGACGAGGCCAACCTCGTCGAGGCGATCGAGATACGCACGAATGGTCTGGGCGCGGGTCGGCCCGACACCGTCAACACTGTCAAGCTGGTTGACCGAAGCCCCCCGCAACTCTGCGTACGAACCGAATTTACGAAGGATTTCTTTCGCAACAGAGCCAGGAAGTCTCGGAACCCCTGCAAGCATACGGGCACCTCTCGGTTGCACGTGCGAATCGACGGGCACAAACCCGAGGACGGTACCCACCGCCGCTGCATCGAAGAGGCCGTCGCGATCAAGTGTGTCCAGTCTGGTGTACACCGAGGACCCAGCGCGCGGACGGCGTTTCTGGTAGTCGAAGTTGACGAGCTCGGCGACCTCGTCAACCCCCTCCACGAGATCGCTCGCCTGCAATGAGATGACCGATGCCTGGTCGCCAAGTTCCGCCGTGATCGGCTCGAGCTCCATCGCAATGAGACGGATGACTGCTGCTCGTTGCACGACACTCACCACTTCGCGGTATGAGACAACTCCGTTGACTTCGTACCGCTCCAGCCGGGCCACGGCTTCATCGAACTGCCTCCGCAGGCGTTCAAGCGACTGCAGCCGTTGGGTTGCTTCATCAAGCAACGACGTTGCGGACTGAAGCATGAACCGCGCGTTGCCGGAGAACACCACGGCAACAAGATGGGTCTCCTCGGACACGGCAAGGACTGGACACCCCGTCTGTATGGACAACCGCTCCGCGGTGCGAAAGCGTGTCCCGGTCTCGGCGGTCGGGATGGACGCATCCGGCATGAAGTGCACATTCGCCCGAAGAATCTCCCCGCGCTCATCATCGACCACGATCCCACCGTCCATCTTTGCCAACTCGGCAACACGCTGGGCCGTGAACGGGGCGTCTTTCAACATGAACCCGCCACTGCAGAGGTGATCCACCATCGGTCCCGGACCAATGAACACCAGGGCACCGGTTCCGTGCCGCATCACGAGTTCGGCGGCAGTACGGAGCGGGGTTCCCGGCGCAAACCGCCGGAGCAACTCAATGGGTGCAGACGTAGGAGGAGTCATCGGTGCGCAGGGTAGTCGACCTGATCGTCTCCGTGGGCCAATACCGGCATCAATTCAGGAGCAACCCTGTCTCGGCAAGGGCTTTGGTGAGGTTTCGATATCCAGTCTCAGGCGCAATGATGGGACCCGCTGAGATGCGCTCGATCTCATCCATCCGCACCGTCGGTCGGGAGACCGAGCGAATGTCACCGGTGAGCCCGAGCTCCCCCCAAGCCGCAGTCCGTCCCAACGCGACGCCGGTGAGGGCCGAGGCAACCGCGAGTGCGACCGGAAGGTCCACGGCAGGTTCGGTAATCTTGATACCCCCCATCACGGCCACGTACACCTCTCTCATGCCAAGCGGGAGCCCTGCGTGTCGTGACAACACCCCGAGAATCTGGTGCACGCGCGCCGAGGGAACACCGTTGACCGACCTGCGCGGCATGCTCGCGCCCGTCTCGACGACCAACGCTTGGAGTTCGACAACCATCGGGCGTTTTCCCTCAAGCGCTGGGAACAGCACCGACCCGGCCGCCGACTCATCCCGCTTGCCGACCAGACGTCCGCTCGGATCGCTCACCTCGGCGAGACCCTCGGGGGTCATCTCAAACACCCCCACCTCGTTGACCGATCCGTATCGATTCTTGATGGATCGCACGAACCGCAGCTCAGCGTCCGCCTCGCCTTCGAGGTAGAGCACGACATCAACCATGTGCTCAAGGGTGCGGGGTCCAGCGATGGTGCCGTCCTTGGTGACATGTCCCACAAGAATCACCGGTGTGCCACTGGTCTTGGCGAACGAGATCAGTCGTGCTGCTGAGTCCCGGACTTGGGACACCCCACCGGCGGAACCCGGGATGTCGAGCGTCGAGACGGTCTGGATCGAGTCCACAACCACAACCGCTGCCTTCTGTTGGCTGGCGAGCGCGATGATCGCGTCGACATCGTGAACGGACGCGATGAGCACATCGTCAGACCCGATCCCAACACGCCTGGCACGCATTTGGACCTGGTGCGTGGACTCCTCAGCCGTCGCCACAAGGACGGGTCCGATCGTTGACGCAACGCGGTCGGCGACCTGAAGCAGAAGCGTTGATTTGCCGATGCCCGGCTCGCCGCCAACAAGAATGACGGCGCCTGCCACGACGCCACCGCCGAGGACACGATCGATCTCGACGAGACCGGTCGGCATGTGATCCCGCGCCGTCATGGTGCTGGCGGTCGCGCGTACGACGTTGATGTCGTCGAGTGCTACCGGCGCCTCCGCGGTCGTCGTTGGCGTCAACGCCTCCTGCGACCCACATTGTGGACAGAACCCCATCCACTTTGAGGACCGGTGGCCGCACGTTTCGCACTGGTACGTTGGTTTCCTGGCTCCGGCGTTACCCTTCATGGTTCACACCGTACGACGTACGTGTGACAAATCATGAACGTTGGATGTACCAGACGATGCCAGCAACCACCACGACGAGAAGAACCGCACCGCTGAGAAGCGACACGAGCGTCCATGGTTCTGCGATGCGTATTGCGCTCAGGTACACCATTCATGGCACAATACTCGGGGATGGGTCAGAAATGCCCGTTGCCAGGACCACCGCCGGTTAGGAACAGGATGCAGGGCGACGACACCAACGATCAGTTCGACGACTTGTTCGAACCCTTTGAGCTGTCAAACACCCCGACACCGCCACCTCCCCCCGCTCCCACGCCACCAAGGAGTAGTCCGGATACAACGGGGGAACTCCCCATCCGACAACAGCATGTGACCAAGACGAATCAGACCGTCGCCACCATCCACTGTCCTGCATGTGGCGCCGACAACCCGTCGTTCAACCACCACTGTGAACGCTGCGGGGCCCGCTTGAGCTCTGATCCCATGCCGATCGCTCCCGCCCCCTCCCTGCGTTCCTCCGCTGGGGGCCGCGCGCTCGGAGTCCTTGCGGCCGTGGTCCTGCTCGTTGCGTTGATTGCGTTGATGATGAACATCTTTGGGGGATCCGACTCCGGGGAGCTGGTCAACTCGAACACCACGGCCAGCTCGACGACCTCAACCATCCTCAAACCGCCGGTCGAACTCATCCCCACCTCGGTCACGGCGAGTTCACAACTCGGAGACTCGTTCTCCCCCGACAACCTCATCGACGG
>CAZULI010000140.1:0-4859 GCA_964621095.1 uncultured Acidimicrobiaceae bacterium
AACGGTGTTGCACGTGACCCGCACGATGTCAGCCCCGGCACCCGCCAAGGCGTAGATCTGGGCGAGGGTGCCATCCACATCGTGGGTCTTCGTCGTGGTCATCGACTGGACCGTGACGGGGGTTCCACCACCGACGGGAACCTTGCCAACCATCAGTTTGCGGGTCATTCGACGGTCGAGTTTCATGTGCGGTGCCTATCCGATGGGGTCGAAGATATCAAGGTACACACCCATCAACCCGAGCGTAACAAGGAAGATGAACACCACGGCAGCAAGTGGTACCAACCGCTCGATGTTCGGTGTCCGCCCGGAGATCTTCTCGTACGCAGCAACGGCGAAGTGCCCCCCATCAAGGGGGTAGAGCGGCACGACGTTGAGGACACCGACAAAGATGTTGACCAGCGCGAGGAGGCGGAGGGTTGACTCGACGGGTCCTGCAAGCTTGACGAGACCCATGGGACTGATCGGCCGGACGGTCTCAAGCACGGTGTCATCACCACCAAACAGCGCCATCACCAACTTCGGGAAGCTGAGAATCATCTCGCCGATCCCCCCGACGCTCATGACGATCGCTTGGCCGACGTCTCCGAGTGCGGCTGGCACCATGGCAATGGGACCGCGACTGTCGCGTTTGGCTGCGGGAGCGACCCCAAAGAACCCGACCGTCTCAAGGACAGGGTTGCCGGAGGCGTCGGTCACGACCTCTCCGGTCTGGTGGTTCACCACCTCCCGTTCCACCAGGGCCAGGGTGGTTTCAAGCTCCAGTGGTGATCCACCACGCATGACGCCGATGGTGACGGTCTCCCCTCCACGGGTGGCGGCGAACTCCGAGAATTCGTCCCACGTTTCGACGGCCACCCCGTCGGTGCTGACAATGACGTCGCCCGGTTTGGCGCCCGCCAGGAGTGACGGCGCCGGTGAGGAGCCGTCCGGAATCGTTTCAGACACCGATCCGATCGTGGTGGAGAGAAGAGGGTTGTTGTTCTCGTCGGTGGCCACCACCCCGTACGCGAGTCCGAGCACGTACAGGAGGAGGAACGCAACGATGAAATGACTGGCTATTCCGGCAAGAACGACAACGGACTTCTTCCAGAATGGGGCGGCGCGATACGTCCGGTCCTCCTCGTCCGGGGCAATCTCCTCGAACGGGTTCATGCCGATGATCCGTACGTACCCCCCGAACGGGATGGCTTTGATGCCGTACTCGGTCTCCCCCCGGGTCATCGACCACAGTCTGGGTCCGAATCCGAAGAACGCCTCGGTTGCTTTCATGCCAAACGCCTTGGCCGCGACGAAGTGGCCTCCTTCGTGGATGACGATCATCAGAATGACTCCGATGATCATGAGTGCGGGTCCCATGGATCTCCTGGCGATGACGTGGCTCGCTTGGTGAACGGTACCGGCCGGTACCGGCAACTGACGACGGTCCCGTCACCCCTCGGAGCGCTCCACCGCCTCCTGTGCAACCGCACGAGCCCACCGATCCGCGGCCCTCACCGCCTCAACGGAGTCAATGGGAAAGACGTCGTGGTCCTCGAGAACCTTACTGACCACATCGGCGATGGAGAGGAACGGAATCCGTCCCTCCAGGAAGGCCGCAACCGCCACCTCGTCCGCCGCATTGAGAACTGCGGGCGCCGACCGACCGAGTCGCCCCGCCTCGTACCCAAGATCAAGACAGGGGAATGTGGCGGTATCAGGGGCATGGAACGTCAGATCCGTTCCCACAAGATCAAACGGGGCATGGTCAACCGCGACCCGCCCCGGATGGGTGATCGCCGCTTGGATGGGTTTGCGCATGTCGGGGAACCCGACTTCAGCCTTGACGACGCCATCGGTGAACTCCACGAACGAATGGATGACGCTTTGGGGATGGATGACGACATCAATGTGATCGAACCCGACGTGGAAGAAATGGTGGGCTTCGATGACCTCGAACGCCTTGTTCATGAGCGTCGCCGAATCGATCGAGATCCGTTGCCCCATCGACCATGTCGGGTGTGCCAGCGCCTCGGCAATCTCGACCGAGGCGAGTCGATCACGGGTCCAGCCATGAAACGGACCACCGGACGCGGTCAGAATGAGTCGGCTGACATCAGCGTTCGACTCCCCTGCCACGCACTGCCAGATCGCTGAATGCTCCGAGTCGACCGGCAGGAGTTCCCCCCCACCGGCGGTGAGTGCGTCAAGAACGAGGTCCCCTCCCGCAACCAGACTCTCCTTGTTGGCAAGTGCGAGACGGTTCCCCGCGTCCAGTGCAGCAAGCGACGCTTCGAGCCCTGCTGCCCCGACAACGGCGTTGAGGACCGTGACCCCTTCCATCGCTGCCAGTTCGGTGACAGCCTCCCCACCGAAGTGGACCCGCTCGCCGAGTGACGACCGGAATCGATCAACGGCATCGCCGGGATCAACCACCCCAACCGCGGCCGTCGGGTGCTCCAGGGCAAGGGAGAGGAGGGTGTCCGAGGGGGTGCGGGCCGCGAGCCCGACAATGGGGACACCGATCCGGCTTGCGACCTCAACGGCCTGGCGTCCGATCGACCCCGTTGCACCAAGGATGACGAGCGGGTTCAGAGCAGTCCCGAGAAAATGAAAACGGCCCACGCTGCAGGTATGGCGAACAGCAGGCCATCGATCCGGTCGAGAAACCCTCCATGGCCAGGCAGCACCGAGCCCATGTCCTTGAGTCCGAGTGCCCGCTTTGCAGCCGACATGGCGAGATCACCAAGTGGCGTGAACACGGCGGCAACAACACCAACGGCCAACCCGGAGGTGAGTTCGAATGGTTCGACGAAATGAAGCATGGCGCCGATCGCAATGGCAACCAGCGTGCCGGCAACCAGCCCCTCAACGGTCTTGTTCGGAGACACCCACGGCGCAAAATGGGTTCGCCCGAGGGAGCGACCAACGAAGAACGCTGCAACATCGGCGCCAACGACGGTCAGGACAACACCCAGGATCAAGGTTTGGTAGTCGTCCGACCTTGCAATGAGCATGGCAAAAGAGCCGAGACCGGCCCACACCATCACCGTCGTGGTGAGCGCAAGGTTTGCCATGGGGTCCGTCTTCCCAGGGACGACGGCGTAGTACAACAGGAGGAGCACGGTTGCCAGGATGAACGCGATGGGGATAGCGGCGGCGCTCCACCAGAACGCCCCGAGCCCTGCACCCACGATGCCCAAGAACCCGAAGAGGGAGACAGGCGCCCGTTTCGAGCGTAGGAGGGCTGTGTAGAACTCCCCGGCACCGAGGACAAAGACGGCCATGGCGAGCACAACGAGGGCTGGTCGCCAGAACAGTGATGCAATCAGAGCGACGACAAGAACGGCGCCCGTGGTCACCCGTGCAAGGAGATCCCCTGATGCTCTGGCCCGAACCTTGCGATACCCCTCTGCCTCGACCACATCCTCGAACCCGACCACCGTTGGTTCAAGGCCAGGGATCTCAGCGACGAGCGCCACCTGTTCGGTGTCCTGGGTGTCGGCAGCGGCGATGGCTTCTGCCAGTCCAAAATGTTCTCGAGTCGCGCCATGGAGGCGACCGTCCTCGCCGAGGACGAAGTCAGCCTCGACGCCAACGTCGCGGGGCACCACCGTTTCACCGGTGTCGTCACCCCAGAGATCACCGAACGAGACCGAACCAGCACTCGCCGGCACGTCGGGCATCACGTCGCCACTGACCACGCTTTCGGTTGTGCCGCCGAATGGATCGAGAAACTCGGGGATGTCATCAACGGGGTCCCGGAGTGGACTGATGTTCCGTACCACCGCCGGGACATCGTCCGGTTCGGGTTGGAACGCCCCATGGAGAGGATCAGCGCTGGGGTCGATGATCTCGAGCTCACCGGTATCGGCGTCGTTGCCACCAACGAACGCCTCAAACTCGATGACCGGCTCCTCAGCAACCTCGACAACCGGCTCCTGAACGAACTCGACAATCGGCTCTTGGACGAACTCAACAACCGGTTCTTGGACGAACTCGACAACCGGTTCGTCAGGAACCTCGATGACCGGCTCCTGAACGAACTCGACAACCGGCTCCTCAACAACCTCGATGACCGGCTCCTGAACGAACTCGACAACCGGCTCCTCTGGGAACTCCTCGTGGTCGTAGAACGCTTCTGCGGTGTCGATGATGTCGAGTTCCCCGGTCTCGTCGGGTTGGGACGATGGTGCTACCGGATCCGTTGAAGGTGCAGGATCAGCAGCGAGCCAATCATCGAAGTCCGATGCCCCGGGGTTGTCACGTTGATCGTCTGGCATAGTGCTCCACGGTACCTGAATTCGCTGTCAGAGTTGTGTACCGGCGACCGCCGACTCACACCTCGAGCAACTCCTCTTCCTTGCGTTCGACCGCTTCGTCGAGCGTGAGGGTGTGCTTGTCGGTCAGCTTCTGGAGTTGGTCCTCGGCGCGGCGGACATCATCCTCGGACGCCGTTGCCTCCTCGATCGCGTCCTTGGTGTGCCGCCTGATGTTGCGAACGGCGACCCGACCGTCCTCGGCGAGACCCCGGACGACCTTGATGAGGTCCTTTCTGCGTTCCTCGGTCAGGGCAGGGAAGCTGAGGCGGATGACGTTGCCATCGTTGGACGGGTTGAGACCAAGATCAGCCTCCCGAACGGCGCGTTCGATGTCAGCGATGGCCCCCTTGTCGAATGGCTGAACGACGAGCAGACGGGCTTCAGGAACGGAGAAGGACGCGAGTTGCTGGAGCGGTGTCCGGGTCCCGTAGTAATCAACCATGACACGACTCAGCAAACCAGGGTTTGCCCGACCGGTGCGGACGCCACCGAACTCGTTGATGGTGTGCTCCACTGCCTGAGACATCTTCAGATCTGCCTCGGCGAGCAGTTCGTTGG
>CAZULI010000141.1:0-4787 GCA_964621095.1 uncultured Acidimicrobiaceae bacterium
CGACATGGCTCCGTTGCGAACGTTGTCGAAGCGATCACCCATGACAGGTCGGATCTCCCGCGCATCGCACGGGACGCCATCTCGGTTCCGACTCACGTCAGGGAGGCAGAACTCGCCGATCTTGGGGTCACGTTCCTCACAGGCGGCGACCCACGGTTTCCGTCCGCGTTTGAGGTCCTTGAGGGTGGGCCGCGGTGGGTGTTCGTCGCTGGCGAGCTCCCCGACGGTCCATCGATCGGTATCGTCGGCAGTCGATCCTGCACAGCGTACGGCCTCGAGTTGGCAGAGGCGTACGGCATGGTGGCGGCACGGCTCGGCTGGAACGTGGTGAGCGGCCTTGCCCGTGGTATTGACGCTGCTGCCCATCGCGGGGCTCTCAACGTCGGACGACCAGGCGACGGCCTCGGTCGTTGCGTTGGGGTCCTCGGGTGTGGCGTTGATGTGATCTATCCGAGAGAGAACCGGGTTCTGTTCAACCAGGTGACGGAACGGGGAGGGGCGATCCTGTCGGAGTTTCCGCCAGGGACCCGCCCTGATGCGTGGAGGTTTCCGACCCGGAACCGCATCATTGCCGGTCTCTCAGATCTTGTTCTCGTGGTTGAGGCGTCCGTCACGGGGGGAGCGCTGATCACCGCACGCGTCGCGCTCGACTACGGGGTGCCGGTGTACGCGGTTCCGGGCGATGTCGATCGTGCGACCTCGGTCGGTACCAACGCTCTTATCCGTGACGGCGCGTTTCCGGTGTTTGGTCCTGATGACCTCGAGACGGTTCTCGAGTTGTTGCGCCCTGTCGTGCGACGGGATGGTGTGGGGTTGGAGACGAGTGCAACCCCGTGAACCCCGGGGTTTCAGAAGATTGACGTACGGCGCAGAGACCGCCACCATTGGTGGATGCCGATCTCCTCCATTGCCGACGGTGTCGCCGCGTACTTGCATCGCTGTGCGGTGGAACGTGGGTTGTCGCCTCACACCCTTGAGGCGTACCGGCGTGATCTCACTGGGTTTGTCGAGTTCTGCGATCGGTACGGAGCGACGACACTTGATCAGATTGACCACCGTCTTGTTCGACGGTTTGTCGCAAACCTCTCCATGCGCGGGTACGCACCTCGATCGATCTCGCGCAAGGCGTCATCGGTTCGTGCCTTCCTCCACGATGCTGCGAGCCGCGACCTCATCGACGCCGATCCAGGGGCTGCGGTCCCGAATCCGAAACGACCCGGAACACTCCCCAAGGCGATTCCCTCCTCCTCCCTCGGTGCCATGATCGACCATGTCGACGGGGATGATCCGAGAGACGTCCGGGACCGTGCGATTCTCGAGGTGCTGTACGGCACTGGGATGCGGGTCTCGGAACTGGTGTCCCTGACACCGAGCGATTTTGACGGCCGCGCCTTTGTGGTTGTCAATGGGAAGGGCGCCAAACAACGGACCGTGCCGCTGACACGACCGGTCATTGCTGCGGTTGAACGGTATCTCCGAGGCTCGCGACCCGAACTCCTCGGTGGGGGCACCTCGTCCAGCCTCTGGATCGGTGCCCGGGGTGGCGCGTTGACAACCCGTGGCATCCGTCGAATCGTGAGCCAGCGGGTCGGGTCGTTCCCCCACGCCCTCCGCCACTCGTTCGCCACCCATCTGCTTGAAAATGGAGCCGATCTCCGCTCCGTCCAGGAATTGTTGGGTCATACCGAACTCGCAACGACACAGATCTACACTTCAGTGACCCGTAAACACATGACCGAGACGTACGAGAGAAGCCATCCACGTGCCTGAGAAGGAGAAACACGAACTTGCCGATCTCTGGTCCTCCTACAAGGAGACCGGGGATGAGCGTGCGCGTGAGGGGTTGATCCTGCACTACGCGCCGCTGGTCAAGTTTGTCGCAGGACGGCTCGGGTCAGGGTTGCCGAAGAACGTCGATCACGCCGACCTCGTCTCGTACGGAACGTTCGGTCTCATCGATGCGGTCGACAAGTTCGAACCCGAACGTGGCTTCAAATTCGAGACGTACGCCGTCAACCGGATCAAAGGTGCGATTCTTGACGAACTCCGCGCCATGGACTGGGTACCTCGTTCCGTACGGGCCCGCGCTCGGGAGATCCAACGGACGATCGCTGAGCTTGAACACCGGCTCCAGCGGACCCCGTCCGAGGAGGAGGTTGCCGACGCGATGGAGGTCGCGGTGGACACCCTCCGTGATCACCTCGGCGAGATCGCAAACCTCGGGTTTGTCGCCCTTGACGATCTTCTGACCCCGACCGAACGCGAGTCCGGATCGATGACGGAGATGATTGCTGACAGGAACGCCGTTGACCCGTCCGGGAACTTCGAGAAGGAGGAGACGAGGTACCTCCTTGCGGACTCCATCAACCGTCTCCCGGATCGGGAGCGTCTCGTGCTGACCCTGTACTACTACGAGGGCCTCACCCTTGCAGAGATCGGGGGCGTGCTCAACGTCACGGAGTCACGCATCTGCCAGATCCACACGAAGGCCGTCATGAGTCTGCGCAACCGTTTCATGGAGCCGGCGTACCGGTAAGGGGTCCTGACCGCTGCTGCCGGTAGCCGGGCGGTCCTCCCTATTCTTCCCTCATCAAACACGGTCACCGCAATCCTCGTGTGGTGCGTCCGAAACGGGCGTTCGAGGGCTCAAAGGGTGGCCGGAAGCACAACCCGAACAAGGAGACAGACAATGGCTGTTGTTGCCATGCGTCAACTGCTCGAAGCAGGAGTCCACTTTGGTCATCAGACCTCACGGTGGAACCCCAAGATGCGGCCGTGGATATTCTCGGAACGCAACGGCATTCACATCCTGGACCTCCGTCAGACGCTTGAAGCGGCTGAAGAGGCGTACCAGATGGCGTACAACATCACCGCTGCGGGCGGCACGGTCCTGTTCGTCGGCACCAAGAAGCAGGCCCAACCTGCCATTGAGGAAGCCGCCAAGCGGGCGAACATGCCGTACGTCAACCAGCGGTGGCTCGGTGGGATGCTCACCAACTTCCAGACGATCCACAAGCGGATCCTCTACATGCACGAACTCGAGCAGATGGAGGCCACCGGTGAGATGGGTCAGCTCCCCAAGAAGGAGCGGCTCCGCCTCCGTCGTGAACTCGTCAAACTTCAGCAGGTTCTCGGCGGTGTCGCCGGTCTGCGCCGTCCCCCTGATGCGGTGTTCATTGTCGACATCAACATCGAGCACATTGCCGTCGTTGAGGCACACCGACTCGGTATCCCGGTGATGGCGCTTGTCGATACGAACTGTGACCCTGACCTGATCGATCTGGTGATCCCCGGCAATGACGACGCCATTCGTGCCGCCCACCTGCTTGCCGGTGTCGTCGCGGACGGCTGCATCGCCGGTGCTGAGGTTGCAACGGCAAAGCGCAAGGACGCGCCCCAAAGAGAAGCCAAGGAGTGACAGTGGCTGAGTTCACCGCACAAGATGTCCAAGCCCTGAGAAAATCAACCGGGGCGGGGATGATGGATGCCAAGAAAGCCCTGACCGAGACCGGTGGCGACATGGAGAAAGCCGTCGACTACCTCCGGGAGAAAGGGATCGCGGCGGCCGCAAAGCGCGCTGGTCGTGAGCAGGGTGAGGGGGTTGTTGGTGTCTACATGCACAACCAAGCAGGTCGCCCTGTCCTCGGCGTGCTGATCGCGCTTGCGTCCGAGACCGATTTTGTTGCCAAGAGCGATGAGTTCCGTGAAACGGCGAACGACATCGCCATGCACGCCGCTGCCACCCGACCGCAGTGGATCAACCGCGACGAGGTTCCTGACGATGTGATCGCCAAGGAGAAGGAACTGATCGCAGCCCAGGCGCGCAACGAAGGCAAGCCCGACGACATCATCGAGAAGATCGTTGCGGGGCGCATCGAGTCGTTCTACAAGGACAACGTCCTCGTAGATCAGGTCTTCGTGCGCTCCGAGAAGTTCGAAGGCACGGTTGGTGAGCTGGTGCAGCAGCTGGCCGTCAAGATGGGGGAGAACATCTCCGTTGCATCGATGGCTAGGGTCGCGATCAAGGAGTGACCAACGGATCCGGGAGTATGAACATGGCAAAGCGCAGGGTTGTACTGAAACTGTCCGGTGAAGCGTTTGCCGATGCCAAACTCGGGTACGGCATTGATCCCGCAACCGTGGATCGCACGGCTGCCGAGATCGCCGTATCCAGCGCAGAAGGTCACGAGATCGCCATTGTGGTTGGTGGCGGCAACATTTTTCGAGGCATCTCCGAAGCTGCACGAAACATGGAGCGGGCCAACGCCGACTACATGGGGATGCTCGCCACCGTCATCAACGCGGTCGCGATCAGGGACGCGCTCGAACGTGCCGGTGTTGAGTGCCGCGTCCAGACGGCCATCAACATCCAGCAGGTTGCAGAGCCGTACATCCGACTCCGTGCGATCCGCCATCTCGAAAAGGGGCGGATCGTGGTCTTCGCTGCCGGGACGGGGAATCCGTTTTTCACGACGGACACCACGGCAGCGTTGCGAGCCGCAGAGATCGGGGCAGACGCGGTGCTCAAGGCGACCAGGGTTGACGGCATCTACACCGCGGACCCAGTGACCGATCCTGACGCGGAGTTCCTACCAACCCTTGACTACATGCACGCCATCTCGGAACAACTCGGGGTGATGGATGCAACCGCAGTTACGATGTGCATGGAGAACGGACTGCCGATCCGGGTGTTCAACATGTTGACACCGGGAAACATCGGGAAGGCGATACGGGGCGACGCGGTCGGTACCCTTGTCGAGGCTGGGAGAAGCAAATGACCAACGAAC
>CAZULI010000142.1:0-4777 GCA_964621095.1 uncultured Acidimicrobiaceae bacterium
ACCGGGGCCAAGTATCCATACGCATGCCACAAGGCTAGGCGTTCAAGGACCATCTCCCCGCATGATCGATCCCAACCGATGAGGGCGGCGGGAGGATCCCTCGTCAGGTTCGGCGCCCCGACCAAGGCACCACCCTTCGTGTGACCCTCTACGCTTGCGGCATGGAACTGCGTGACCTGCCAGGTGTCGATGTACTCGCCACCCAAGCAAGCAAACGGACCGATCTCCCATCGGCGGTGATTGTCGCCACCGCCCGACGGTGTGTCGATGAGGCGCGACGGTCGATCGAAGCGGGAGTTCAGCCGGCGGATCCCATGGTGACGATGATGCAGGCGATTGCCGACATCGAGGCGTCCCGACCAACCACCGTCATCAACGCGACCGGTGTCCTCTTGCACACGAATCTCGGAAGGGCTCCGCTCCACACCGAGACGGCGTCGGCTGGGTCGATCATCGCTGCGAACGCGAGCAACGTCGAGATCGACGTTCGCACCGGTCGGCGATCGACCCGCCACGCCTATCTCCAGCGTGTCCTTCCGGTCGCCACCGGTGCTGAGGCGGGGTTTGCGGTCAACAACAACGCTGGGGCACTGCTGCTCACGCTCGCCGCCGTTGCGGGAACTGGTGGCAGGGTTGCCGTATCGCGGGGCGAGCTGATCGAGATTGGCGGCTCGTTCCGGCTCCCAGCTCTGATCGAGGCCTCAGGGGCGACCCTTGTCGAGGTGGGGACGACCAACCGGACACGTCTGGCTGATTTTGCAGCGGTCGCGGGGAAGGTCGATGCGATTCTGAAGGTGCACCCGTCGAACTACCGAGTGGAAGGGTTCACCGAGGAGGCAACCCTTCCTGAGCTTTCGGCTCTCGCGTCGAGCGCTGGGATCCCACTCATCGCAGACGTTGGCAGTGGCCTCCTTGATGCCGCTGCTCCCTGGCTCGGGGATGCGGATCGGCGGTGGCTTGCGGAAGAACCGGGTGTCCGACAAACGGTTGAAGAAGGTGCGACCCTCACCTTGTTCAGCGGCGACAAACTGCTCGGCGGTCCCCAGGCAGGTGTGATCGTTGGAACCGGTGACGCGGTTGAGCGGGCCATGAAGCACCCCATTGCACGCGCGGTGCGGCTTGACGGTTCCTCGATCGCAACCCTTGCCGCCACGATTGATCTGTACCTTGAGTCCCGGGTGCTTGAGATTCCGTTCTGGCGGATGGTCTCGGCGTCCGTTGATGAGATCCGAACCAGGGCAGAAGCCGTCGCGGGGTCGAGTGACCACGTCTCTGTGGTCGATGGCGCCTCGATCCCGGGGGCTGGTTCGGTTCCGGGGAGAACCATCCCGACCGTTCTGATCCGGCTCGATGGTCCCGCCGATGACGTCTGGACCCGTCTCACCCAATCGAACCCACCCGTCATTGCAACCCGTCGGGATGCGGCAGTATGGATCGATCTCCGCTCGGTTGACCCGATCGACGACAAGGTGGTTGCCGCTGCGGTTGCAACAGCGGTGAGCTGACGTGCCCATCATCGGTACGGCCGGCCATGTCGACCACGGCAAGTCAGCGCTTGTCCTGGCGCTCACCGGACGTGATCCTGATCGATGGAAAGCCGAGAAGGAGCGGGGCCTGACGATCGATCTCGGGTTTGCGTGGACGGAGATTGATGGAGTCGAGTTCGGGTTCGTGGACGTGCCGGGCCACGAACGGTTCATCAAGAACATGCTTGCAGGGGTTGTCGCGGTTGACATCACGCTTCTTGTTGTTGCAGCCGACTCGGGGTGGATGCCCCAAACCGAGGAGCACATGCGGGTGCTCGACCTCCTCGGCGCATCGGCGGGGATCATCGTGGTCACACGAACCGACCTCGTGGATGCCGACATCGTCGAGCTGACCATGCTTGAAATTGCGGAGGAGGTTGCCGGCACCTCACTTGAGGGATGGCCCGTCGTTGGGGTCTCGGCGGTGACAGGGTTTGGCATGGACCGGCTCAGGGAGACGCTGTCATCAATCGCCGCAACGATCTCGCCTGACGTCGGATCCCCGTTCAGGATGTGGGTCGATCGTGGTTTCATCATCCACGGTGCGGGTGTGGTTGCGACCGGCACCGTGCAACGAGGATCCCTCATGGTCGACGACGCGCTTGAGATCCAACCGCACGGCATCGTCGCACGCGTGCGAGGGCTCCACCACCACGATGCCAGGGCTGACGCCGTTCATGCAGGACAGCGGGCTGCCATCAATCTCACAGGGGTCGACCCGGAGCACATCCAACGCGGCACGCTGCTTGCGACACCAGCAACCTCCCGAGCGACCACAGAGCTCCTGATGGTGCCGATCCCGGCCCGTGGGTTTGACGCTCTGCCGGTGCGGGGGGCGTTTCACGTGCACTCGGGAACCGCGGATCGGGTTGCCAGCATCCGTGCCATCTCCCCAACCGTCACCTCCCTTTCGTTCGCCACCCCCCTCCCCGCGGTGGCCGGTGACCGGATCATCATCAGGGAGAGTGGTCGCCAGGCAGTTGTTGGCGGTGGGGTGGTGATCGACCCCGATCCGGGTGCGACTGTGTCCCGGGAGGACCTTGCCGCCCTTCGGGACGCCATGGTGCATGCACCTGATGTGCGTGCAGCCGCCGATGCACTGCTCGAGATCCGCGGCTCATCATCGCTGGAAGCTCTTGCGCGGAGTACGGCGGGTGGCGTCCCGTCAACACCGTTCGTCGTGGGGGAGACCGCGCTGTCGCCGGGCCACGCCAAGCGTGTGATCACCGATGCCGGCACGATCGTGGAGCAGTATCACCACGATCATCCCAAGAGGGATGGCATCACCAACGCGGAGCTGTCGAGTCGGCTCGGCGTCGATGTGCAGATCCTCAGCCGCCTCGTGGCTGACTCTTCGGACCTCGTTGAATCCCACGGGACCGTTCGGCTTGCCACGTTTTCGGACGAGCTGTCCGACACCGATCACGCAGCGTGGGTCAGGGTTCGGGACCGGCTTGAGCGTTCATTCGATGTGGAACGAGCCGGTGACCTCGCCCTTGACCCCGACATCATGCACCGCCTCCTCCAACGAGGCGACTTGGTACGGGTGGGCCCTGACCTCGTTTTCACCGCAGGACAGATCGGGGAGCTGACCGCTCGTATCAGTGAACTTGAGGATGGGTTCACCGTGAGCGAGTTCAAGGATCACTTCGGCATGGCACGCCGCCAAGCCGTTCCGCTGCTTGAGTGGTGCGACAAGAACGGTGTCACCCGGCGTCAAGGGGATGGGCGTACGGTCAGGAACCGCCCCGGCTGAGGTTGGGGTGGTTACCGATAGGACAAGGCGTGACGACGTTCCGCCTCGGTGAGGCCGCCCCAGATGCCGTACGGCTCCCTGATTTCGAACGCGTACTGTCGGCACTGTTCAGCAACGGGGCAGACCTGACACACGGCTTTTGCCCGAATCTCTCGTCGCTCCCGTTCCTCCTTGCGTTCCTGCGTGCTGGGTGGAAAAAAGAGGTGGGAGTGGTTTCCGCTGCACAATGCCACGGGATGCCAGGAACGATCCATTGCCGCCACAGAAGTCACCGTCCTTCGAGTATCAAGCCCTTGGTTCGCGTGCAGGTAGCACATCCAGCACGCCGAGACGAACCTAGTCGGTGATCACTCCGGTTGCCAGCAGTATTTTTCCCGTTCTTCAGGAAGCTTGGTTCCTGTTCGGAGGTACCGCTTCACCGATCGGATCAACTTCAAGGAGGAGACCGACGATCCCGACGATCTCCACGGGTGCCCCCGCAGCGATGACGACGCCGCGGTCGGCGGTGGCCCTCCAACGGGCACCGTCGACGAGGACCACACCCATGGGAGCAAGCTCGTTGATCGTGATGCATCGGCGCCCGATCAGTTCCTCGCGCCCAACCGTGGGGGTGGCGAATCGACCTCGGACAACGGTGGTAAGGGCGTACCAGACGAAGAGACCGGTCGCACATGTCGCAAGGATCACCAGCCAGATCGCTGGTGGATATGCGGGGCGCGTCGCGGTGTAGGTCAGCCCACCGACGAGGACGAGCGCGCCGCCAACAACGGCACGCCACCCGATCCGGTTCTGAAGAAACCCCCACACGAGCAGCCCGAACCCGACGACAACCATCCCGACGGCCGGCCACCGGATTGGCAGCGTCGCCCATCCGTACCCGGCGATGATCATCGACACCCCTGCCACGGCAGCCATCAACCCTGATCCGGCGGCGTAGAACTCAAAAATGGCGAATGCGAGGGCCACGACAAAGAACAGGAACGCCGCCCCGGGGCTCGCTCCGAGACGGAGGAACCGGTCGAGGAGTCCCATGTCGACGAAGATGATCGGGCGCTTTGCACTGGTAACCATCTGCCCGTCGATCTCCACGGTGGCGGCGGTGTCGAGAACAAACGACTGCTCGCCTCGGGTGACCGTTGCTCCATCCAGAGCCACGATGAGCTGTCCGAGAGCGGGATCAACCCGGTCGATGAACCCAGGGACGATTGGCTCATCGATGCTTGCGGTGACGGTTGCGTCCGCCAGAGCGGTCGCTGTTGCCATGAAGAGTGCAGGGTCGTCCCCTGGTTGAACGGAGGGCGACTCACCCCCCGACCGGAGCTCGGCCGGGCTCAGCAACCCAACGACGGCACCGGGCGCAGCGGACCGGACATCAGCGTGGTTCGCCAGATACGCGGCGCCACCAAACGCAACAGCGTTGCTCGGACCGATCCACGCAATGACCGGCACGTTCGCGTCAAGCACGGATTGGTAGAACGAACCGAGATCACCCGAG
>CAZULI010000143.1:0-4777 GCA_964621095.1 uncultured Acidimicrobiaceae bacterium
CACGGGAATGGCCGAGATGGAGAGGGCGGTGGCGAGGAACAGCATGAACACGGTGCGTTGGGCAGGGTCGCCGACCAGGTCGCTGGGGATGAGGGCACCCAACGCAAGACCCAGCGTGAAGGTGAGGAGCAACTCACTCATCGCCACCCCGGCCGCGGTCCGTGCTTTGCGCCGGATGAGCTCCAGATCGGTTTCAAGCCCCGTGACGATGAGCAGCAGCATCACCCCGATCAGGGAGACGACCTCGAGCAGAAACCCCTGAACCTCGGTCTGGGGCAGGATCCAGTGCCCGACGACGGGGAGGAGGTGGGAGAGAAACGAGGGTCCAAGGATCACCCCAGCCAGGATCTCCCCGACAACCGATGGCTGGTTCAAGCGCCGAGCGATACCACCGAGAAGCCGCGCGGTGAACAACAGCACAGCGACCTGGATGATGAGCTGGAGTACCTCATCATGTGACGCAGCCGAAAAAACCTCGAGCATCGCTCGGAAGCACCTTTCTCTGTCGCCTTGGGGGTTAGCTGACGGGCTCGGGCTGAAAGGTGCCCTACTCGAACCGAGATTCGCCCCGGGTTGTTGGGTCCCCCCACTCGGCTTTGGGCCGGGTTCGGCGGTGGGACGGGGGAGGATACACGGGTCCGCCGTTTGTCCTCCCATCGGGACCATGAACGGGACCGGTGGCCCGCGAGCCACGGCGGCGGACCTGAAAGTGATTCGCCCGACCCATACATACTTTTGCGTTCTGGCCGAAGGATGTAGGGATATGAACTCTCTCGCCCACCTGCCCCGCCTGATCGTCGCACGGACTCAGTCGCGTCTCGCTTCTGAACGTGGGGCCTCGATGGTGGAGTACGCCTTGCTTGTTGCGCTGATAGCCATGATCGCGTTTGCAGCGGTGGTCATCTTCGGTCAAACGGTTGGCAACACGTACAACGACATTGCGGAAAAGGTCGCGGCCGCTACCGGGACCTGACGGCATCCAAGGTGACGGGGCCGACGAGGTCGGTCCCTGGTCGCGCGACACCATCAATCGCAGCTTCGCCCCCGGTTGATGCTCGCGAGCGAAGGATCTCGATCCGGAACCCGATGCAATCGAGGCATCGTGGCTCCCTTGGCGCCGGTACCATCGGTGGGTGCGGGGTCGTGGAGGCGCACACCGCACGGACGACACATACCCGTGGGAGGAATGCTTTGGACGAGATCAAGAGCCCGGCCGATCTGTTGGACCTCCACGAAATTGATCTTGAGATCGACCGATTACTTGATGAGCGCGCCTCGCTTCCTGAACTGGATCAGTACAAAGCTGCACACGGTGACGTCACCCGCCTCGAATCCGAGAAAACCGCTGCCGATGCAGCGTTGAAGACCATCACCCTGGGCCTCGACAAGACCAATGGTGAGCTTGAGATCATGGCATCACGGGCCGCTGCCGAACACAACCGTCTCTACGCCGGTGGCATCTCCGCACGTGACGCCGACTATCTACGGCGCGAGGTCGAGATGCTCGACGCCAAGGTCTCCAAGATGGAGGATGAGGTCCTCCACCTCATCGACGAGAAGGAGGAGACCGAGCAACTCGTCGAGCAACTCGCCATCGATCTCACCACAGCCACCGAGCACCGTGAGAAACTCCGCCAGGAGATTGCGGACAAGTGGCGGGTCATCGACAAGCAGATCGAGGTGAAAGAGGCCCGCAAAGCGGAAGCTGCCCCTCTGGTGGAGGCGTACCTCATGGAGATCTACGACGAGCTCCGCAGCACCAAGGAGGGGAGGGTGGTGGGTCCCCTGGTCGATGGCATCTGCGGAAGCTGCCATCTCAAGCTCTCGGCAGCCGAGGTCGCACGAGCAGTGAAGGACGATCCTCCCCGTTGCATTCACTGCCGATCGATCCTCGTCATCTGAGCCATGGTGTTCTGGCACATTGGTGCCTCGGTCGCGTTCATCCGGTACGCGTTCCGTGATCCGAACATGGATCTGCGGTTTCTCGCCCTTGGTGCGGTGCTCTCCGATGTTGTCGATCTCCCCGTGGCGATCCCGCTCTGGGAGAGGTTCCAGACCGCCCGCCTCGTTGGGCATTCCATGCTGTTTGCCGTGGTGGTCCTCGTCGTCGTCCTCCTCGCCACCCGGCGTGGGTTGTGGCGCAAGCGGCTCGTGCTTGTTGCCACCGGCATGCTGCTGCACCTCGTCCTTGACGCCATGTGGCAGGACCCTGAGACCCTCTGGTGGCCGTTCCTTGGTTGGGAGTTCACCTCGACGGGGGTGGCAACCTACGCCGCATACGCGAGGGATGTGCTGGCGAACCCATGGATGTGGGCAGGCGAGGCGGCAGGCATCGCGTATCTCGTGGCGCTGTGGCGGAAATCCGGATTGTCGGGGGCAGAAGCCCGGGCGTCGTTTCTCCGCACGGGTGTCGTGTCAGCGTCCATCGATCGGTCGTGAGGCAATGAACAGGGAGCGGGCCCGAACCCCCATTCTGATGGCGATGACGACCACCACGACCGCGAAGATCCGTCTCAGGATCTGATCGTCGAGCAAAAGGGCAACCCGGGCACCTCCAAGTGCGCCAACGACCCCCGCTGCTCCGGTCCACCCCATGAGCTTCCAGCGGACCCGGCCCGCACGGGCGTGGGTGATGGTGGCAATGAGGACGGTCGCGACGATGACGGCGAGCGAGGTGCCCTGCGCCTCGTGTTGGGGGAACATGAAGAGGGAGACGAGGGCGGGAACAATCACGATGCCCCCACCAACACCAAGGGTGGCCGACAGGGCGCCCGCGACGAGACCCAGCAGAACGAACCCGACGGCCTCCATCACCACCACATCCGTATCGCACCAATGATCATGATGACCGAGAAGATGCCTGAGAGCGTCCATTCCGGGAGTCGTTCGTGGTACCGGGCACCCATCCACGCCCCGGTTGCCGAGCCGACCAGAATGATGGCTCCGGCTCTCCAGTTGACGGCGCCGCCGATACCGAACATGAGGAGGGCCCCCGACGCGGTGATGAGGATCGTTGCAACTGATGTGGCCGCTGCGTTGAACTGATTGAGCTTCAACCACAGGACGAACGCGGGCACGATGATGATGCCGCCACCGATGCCGAGCAGCCCGGAGAGAAAGCCCGCAATGACGCCGACGATCACCGCTTTGAACCAGGGAGTCTCCATACCGGAACCGTAGCGCAGGGTCGTTGCCGAACCCCGTCGGTATCCTCAAATGATGCGTAAACGACTCCTCATCGGGTTTGTTGCGGTCACGATGGTTGCAACGGCGTGCAGCTCCTCTGGCAACCAGGGAACGCTGCCGTCAACCCCCGAGGGGGTCGTCGTGACCTGGTTTGACGCGGTTGACGCGGGGGATGTCGACGCCGCGGCAGCCTCGGTTCATCCGGAATCGCTCGCCCTCATCTTTGGGATCGAGAACAGTGTCTCCCACGAACAGTTGGCGGAGTATCTCACCAATAGTCTCCCCAAGCCCCTGCAGGAAACGTACTGGGAGTCGTTTGGCAGGGGGTTCACCGAGTTTGCGGACAAACCGCTGTCGACCCTCATCGTCGGGGAGGGGGACCGGTACATCGCCGAGGGGGAGGAGTTCGCAAGTGTCCCGATCTCTGGTGGCGCCGGTGCCGACTCGGTCGTGATCACCCGCAGAACCGGGGACGGAACCTGGCAGATCGACATGGTTGCCACCCTCGCTGATGGCTTCTCGACCCTCCTCCTTGACCTCTTCGATGAGCTTGATGCATCCGAAGCGAGTTCGCGCATCCGCCAGGCGTACGCGGAGGTTGTCGCCCCGGCCCTGTGGGCGGCAATGGTGGATGGTTCCTTTGGAGACAGCTTTGCCGTCACCGCGCTCACGATCCTCGACCACATCGACGAGCAGGCCGCCTGACCACTCGGGTTCCGGAACCTGGATCTACAGCGAGCGGAGCTTGGGGAGGACGTCGTCGCCAAGCATGGCGATGGTGGCTTCCTGGTCCACGGCGGTTGTCTGGATGGCGACGATGTCGGCGTGGACCTCGGTGATGAGCGGGCGGTACACCTCCACGTACTCATCGGCTGAGGACACCGTGCTGTACCGGCCCAGGATCTCGTCGCGGTCCATCTCGTCGGCCCGGATGCGGAGCTCCATCGGATCGACCGCCTCAAGACGCCCAGGGGCTCGCAGACCCCGCCACGCCCCGAGGGTCGCCCAGGCCTCATCGGGGGTTGACGCATGGATCGTCCAGCGTGAGGCAAGGATCGTGGGGGAGGGGCGCCCCGCTTCTTCAGCAGCCTTCCGTGCCGGATCGATGACGTTCTCGAACGTTTCGGCTGGCTCCTTGACCGAGGTGATGACCCCTTGAGCCATGGTTGCGGCAAGCGCTGCGCTCTTCGGGCCACCTGCCGCCAGGTAGATCGGTACGTCGTGGACCGGTGGGCTGTAGAGCTTCGCCCGGTCGGTTTGGTACCACTGCCCGTCGAACGTCAGCTTCTCACCATCAAGGAGGCGACGCATGATCTTGAGGGCCTCCCGCATCCGTGCGGCACGCTCGGCGTAGCCGGGGAACGCAAACCCGAGTGGCCCCTCGTTGATGTTCTCCCCGGTCCCGACACCGAGGCTGAACCGGCCACCTGAGATCCGGTCGATCGTCGCCGCTGCCTGGGCCACCACCCCGGGGTGGCGTCGCCACAGTGGGGTCGTCACCCCCGTGGTGAACGTGATGGTCTTGGTTGCCTGGGCCATGGCGGCGATGGTGGCAAACGCAAACCCGGACGCCCCGAGGTCGTCCACCCAC
>CAZULI010000144.1:0-4774 GCA_964621095.1 uncultured Acidimicrobiaceae bacterium
ACGAGCCCGATCGCAACCTGCAACGTTGGGGGGGCTCGCATGGTGGGATCGGTGGGTCGGGCCATCCCTGGGGTGACGATCACGATCGACACGGACGTGACCGGGGACATGGAGGTGGGTGAGATCATCGTCCACGGTCCCAACGTCATGATGGGGTACTACAACCTCCCGGAAGCCAACGCTGAGGTCTTCACCGGCGATGGCGGGTTCCGGACGGGGGATCTCGGGCATCTCGACGCAGACGGGTACCTGTATATCAGGGGCCGCATCAAGGAGCAGTACAAGCTCGAGAACGGAAAGTACGTGGTGCCGTCCCCCATCGAGGAGTTGTTGACCCTCTCGGGGTACATCTCCCAGGTGATGGTCTACGGCGAGCAGCGTCCGTTCAATGTGGCTGTGGTCGTTCCCGATTTCGAGTACCTCGAGAAGTGGGCCGCCGAGAACGGGTTGGGGAGTCTCTCGCGCGAGGAACTCGTCAAGAACGAGAAAGTGATCGGGTTGTACAAGACCGAGATCAACCGGGCCCAGAGCGAGATCAAGCACTACGAGCGGGTGCGCGACTTCCTCCTCGCCACCGAGGAATGGACGCCCGAGTCCGGCATGCTGACACCATCACTCAAGATCAAGCGTCGCACGCTCATGGCCGAGTTCGGTCCCCAGATCAACGACCTCTACGAAAGCGACGACCCCCTCCTCGGAAGGGACACCCAGACAAAGTAGGGTTCGTTCTCGCTGGGTCCGCCGGCTGGCATCTGATCTCGCGGAGGCGGACGGGAATCGAACCCGCCAGGGAGCTTCCGCCCCCTCGTCGGTTTTGAAGACCGCGACGTCCACCAGGCACGCAGTCGCCTCCATGGGCCCATGATAGATTTGCCCGCCTCCACCACCTGACGGTCGCGCAAGGACGGATGCGATGGCGGGTCACGTATGCGATGGCGTCTCCTCGCGAGATGACCGACGATTGCGCACGCGTTTCGCACTAAACTCCGCGACGCAAGAGCGAGCAATACGAGGGAAGTCATGGCTGACGCTACTTTGATGGTGTGGATCGATCAAGATCTTTGCACCGGAGACGGGATCTGTGAAGAGATCGCCCCTGACGTGTTCATTGGACGCGACGACGGTCTCTGGGTCGTCAAAGAGATCGCAGCGAACTGGGGCGCGGACATCATCTTCGATGGAAAGCAGGCACCCGACGGTTCTCGTGGTGTGGCTCGGGTCCCCAACGATCAGATTGACATCGTCGTTGAGGCGGCCGAGGAGTGCCCAGGCGAGTGCATCATGATCGAGCCATTCGATCAGGCGATGTTCGACAACCGAGGCGCGTGAGCGAGGGCTCTCCTCATCGTTGACGCCATCACTCGGTGATGGATCCTCACGCCGATCGGTGACGCATCGTTGTTCATCGATCACCACACGGACCCCAACGTCCATCGATACCTCCCCGTCAAGGATCTCGTCCCCCTTGACGGGGAGGCGTCGGAACTGTTTCCTCCCTCCCGCCACCCTGCGCGCATGAACCGTCTGATCCCTGGTCAGGATCCTGGGATTCGGTGTCGTCGTTCCCGTACCGCTGGGTCGAACGTGCCAACCTTCAGATGACCCGTGCTGTCTACGATGGCACCACACACGAAGGGTGCGAGCCGTGGAGTATCACAACCTCGATTTCTGGAGTGAAGCGAACGTCGGCTTCATCGCTCTCGATCGTCCCATGCGTCGCAACGCTCTCTCGTTTGACCTGCTCAACGAACTGCTCTCGTTGACCCAGGAGATCGCAGCATCTGACCTGCGAACCGTCGTGCTGACCGGCAACGGACCCGACTTCTGTGCAGGGTTCGACCTGTCGGCGTTCGATGCTGAACTGCTCCAGAGAGCCGATCCGGTGAAGCGGTACGAAGCAGCACAGCTCGGGGGCACGGTGCTCGACGCGTTCGAATCGTTGCCCCAGATCACGATCGCCGCCCTTCACGGGAACGTGGTCGGTGGCGCGGTGACCCTGGTGGCGTCCTGCGATCTCCGGGTGGCCGACGCGGACACGGTGTTCTCGATCCCTGAAGCTGACCTCGGGATGCCGATGGCGTGGGGCGGGATCGAACGCCTGGTGCGGGAGTTTGGTCCCGCCATCACCAAGGAACTCGTTCTGACCTGTCGCCCCTTCACCGCCAAGGAGGGGAAAGCTGCGGGGTTCCTCAACGCCGTGACCCCACCGGGTCATGCCATGGAGATCGCCAAGGAGCTGGCAGTCCACATCGCCGAAAGGCCAAGGCTGCCGGTCGTGACCACGAAACGCCACGTGGCCGAGGTGATCCGAGGCGACTACTCACGCGACGATGCGATGGGTCTCATCACCGCACTTGACGATGACGAGTCGTCGGCGATCCGCACCGCGTATCTCTCCCGGTTCCGAACCGCTGAGTGATCGGCCCCTTGGAAGCGATCCGGCCAGCCCAACGCGAAGGAGGGTGGACCCGACAGGTTGCCGGACCCACCCTCCCCGTGGTTGGAATCACGTGGTCGTGATCAGCCCGTCGGACTCCCGACGACACCCTTGACGAAGTAATCCATCTCAAAGATGTTCCCGAGAGGACGCTCGGTGCCGTCCTGACCGATGACCGTGTCGGGGAAGACCTTGAACGCACCGGACTTGATCTCCGATGCCCGCTGTTCGATCAACGCCCGTGTCTCGTCATTAACCGAGACACCAAACGGTGCAATCCCGACCAATCCATCTGCCATGTTCCCGTAGTACGCCTCAGACTTCCAGGTCCCGTTCATGACCTCTTGGACGGTCTTGATGTAGAACGGTGCCCAGTCCCACGTCGGGGCGGTCAACCATGCGTTTGGTGCGAACTCGGTCATGTCCGAGTTGTACCCAACCCACTTGGCGCCAACCGCGTCTGCGGCCTGACCCGGGGCCTGTGAGTCCTGGTGCATCGCGATGACATCGGCACCCGCATCAAGCAGGGAGTTGGCCGCAGCACCCTCCGTTGGAGGATCGAACCATGTCGAGGTCCACACGACCTGCACGGTCGCTTCTGGATTCACCTCGAGCACGCCCAGGGTGAATGCGTTGATCCCACGAAGCACCTCGGGGATCGGGAACGCTGCAACATACCCGATCTTGTTGGTCGTGGTTGCCGCGCCAGCCGCCATACCCGTGAGATACCGGCCCTCTTCGGCAGCACCGAAATAGTTCCCCATGTTGTCTGCCAGCTTGTACCCCGTTGCGTGCATGAACACCGTGTCGGGATGATTCTCCGCCGCGGCCAACATCGGATCCATGTACCCGAATGAGGTACCAAAGATGACCTTATTGCCCTCGGCAGCGAGATCGTTGAAGACGCGCTCGGAGTCAGCACCTTCTGGGATGCTCTCCAGAGTCGTGATCTCGATCGCGTCACCGAACTCGGCTTTGAGTTCTTCGACACCTTGTGCATGCGTCCATGACCAGCCCTTGTCCGAGGTTGGCCCGACATAGACAAACGCAACCTTGAACACTTCGGCCGGCTCCTCACCCGCCGTCGTCGTGGTCGTGTCGTCCTCGGGGGCGGTCGTGGTGGTCTCCCCAGGGGCCGCTGTGGTTGTCGTTGTGTCCTCGGCCGTGCCGTCATCGCCGCCTGACATGGCAATGATCACGATCACGATGATCGCCACCACGGCCACGGCAAGCCACGGGAGCCACTTTTTCAGATTGTCATTCACTATGTATGCCTCCAACTTGGGTGTGGTCGCGATGACCAGGGTCGACGCGACGGCTCCAGCGTAGGGATATTGACGATCGATTGCTGAAACGGCGACAACAGCAAGGGGTCGGCAACGGAGTACCGTTCCGGTGTGACCGACTCCACCGGCTCCCATGTAGCACGCCAACGACAGCGTCTCACCGCCTCAGTAACCGATTTTGACGTCGATCGACAGCGCGCCATGCTGATCGGACTCATTCGTTCCCGTAGCGACATGGCCAAAGGAAACGCGAGTCTTGATGAACTTGCACTGCTCACCGATACGGCAGGGTCCGAGCCCGTCGAAGCCGTTCTCGTGCGGCGGGAACGGCCCGATGCGGCAACCTTCCTCGGCAAGGGGAAGCTTCGGGAACTGGTGGCACAAGCCAAGGCGGCTGACATCGATGTCGTCGTGTTCGACAACGATCTCTCCCCGGCCCAGCAACGGAACCTCATGCAGGAGTTCCAGTGCGATGTCGTGGACCGCGTTGCCCTGATCCTCGACATCTTCGCACAGCACGCGCATACGAAAGAGGGGATGCTGCAGGTGGAACTCGCCCAGTACCGGTACCGTCTCCCCCGTCTGCGGGGCAAGGGGACGGAGCTGTCCCGTCTCGGGGCCGGCATTGGGACCCGTGGTCCTGGTGAGACAAAACTCGAGACGGACCGTCGTCGCATCCTTGAACGGGTCCGAAAGATCGAGAACGAGCTCAAGAACATCAAACGGTCACGGGACACCAGGAGCAAACAGCGTCGGAGGACCGGCGATCCGGTCATTGCGATCGTCGGGTACACGAACGCCGGAAAATCGACCCTCTTCAACGCGATGACCGGTGCCGACGTGCTCGTTGAGGACCGACTGTTTGCCACCCTCGACTCGACCATCCGCAAACTTGAGCTGCCCCACGGCCACACGGCGCTCGTATCGGACACGGTCGGGTTCGTGCGTGACCTCCCCCACGAACTCGTCGAGGCGTTCCGATCCACCCTCGAGGAGGTCACGGAGGCCGACCTGCTCCTCCATCTCGTGGATGCGTCCGACCCTGATCCTG
>CAZULI010000145.1:0-4770 GCA_964621095.1 uncultured Acidimicrobiaceae bacterium
CCCCGAAGGGGGTACCGCCTCCACTGGTGGAGGTGGGGGGAATCGAACCCCCGTCCCGCAAGATCTCAACGTCAGCATCTCCGAGCGCAGCCGACAGATTGAGTTTCGGAACACGGGGACCCTGCCGGCAAGCAACCCTGCGCCCTATCCGCGATTGTCTTTTCCCGCCGGTCGCGAACCCCCGGCGGGAGCATCCCACATTGCATTGCCTGGGTCCGACGAGGTGGGTGCCCTTCGGTCAGACAGGAGCGTTATCTACGCTGCCAGTGCGTAACTTTCGTTGTTTGCACTTATTTTGTTACCGGCTCTTTAACGAGGACTCCGGCAACCTCGGCTCGCTTCTGACGCATCAACACTCACGGTCGAAACCATGTCACCCCCGATTTCGGGAGATGTGGTTGGACACGTCCACGCACCAGAGGATACCGCCCGGTTCAACAAGCGCCCACTGATCTTGGGGTGGCTGGTCAGGCGCCCCGGACTGGAGCGGAGGTGGTTGGCACTGGCACGGTACCCTCGTTGGATGGATGGAGTAACACAGAACTCGGCCGGGTCCGACACCACCTCTGGGTCCGGTGCTCCCGGCGTATCCGATCTTGACGGGGTCATGGTCAAACGCCCGGGTGATCGGGGATCGACTGCATCCTCACCAAGGAGCGCCAGGATCGTTGCGGTGGGTGCTGTCCTCGGCCTTGCGCTCATCATCACCCAGGTGGTGATGCTCACCTCTCTCAACGACACGAAGGCTGAACTGGGTGTCCTGCGGGAACAGGTTGGACAGCTCGGTGACGAGATCTCTGCCATCGGAGCCAACGTCGAGGGACTCGCACTCACCTCCGACAATGCAAGCCCAACCGAGCTGACATCCGGGACTGCCCCGGCGGGGTACCTCCCCCGCTTTGACCGCAACATCCCCGACCAGGCGCTGGGGATGACCCTGGGTTCCATCGACGGGGTGGACGGATACACCGCGGAGTCGGTCTCCATCGATCCTGGCGATGGCGTGCGACGCATCTGGATGATCTGGGCGCATTGGTGTCCCTACTGCCAGCAGGAGATCCCACTGCTCTCCGAGTGGTACCCCGGGGTTGCCGACCAGTACGAGGGGGAACTCGTCACGGTCTCGACCAACATCGATCCCTCCCGTGGAAACCCATTGGAGGAGTACCTCGCCGAAGGTCAGTTCCCCTTCCCCGTGATCGTCGATCCCACCAACGACCTCGCCGTGAAGATGGGGGTATCGGCGTTCCCGTTCTGGATCATCACCGACGGAGATGGTGTTGTGCTGTTCCGAGCGACCGGTCTCCTTGATGTCGTCCAGGTCGAGAATCTCTTCACCCAGCTCGAGGCGTTTGGCACCTGAGATTGCCCTGATCACTGCCGACGGGGGCTTCTCGCTCGATCCATCTCGCGTTCTTGCTGCCGTTTGACGATCGACTGTCGTTTGTCGTGGCGCTTCTTGCCCCGTCCGAGACCGAGCTCGATCTTGGCCTTGCCGTTGGTGAAATAGATCTGGGTCGGCACCAATGTGAGACCCTCCTGCTTGATGCGACCCGCCAGGCGGTCGATTTCACGTCGATGCAGTAGGAGCTTTCGGGGACGCTCAGGGTCGTGTCCGCCACCCTCGGCAAAGCTGTACGGCGAGATGTGGGCGTGCTCAAGCCACACCTCCCCACCGCGGATGTCGGCGTACGAGTCCTTGAGTTGCGCCTGTCCCGCACGAAGCGACTTCACCTCAGACCCGAGCAGCATCATTCCTGCTTCAAACGTGTCGAGGATCTCGTAGTTGAACCGCGCTTGACGGTTCGTTGCGACGACTTTGCGACCAGACATGACGCCACAGGCTACCGACGTTCCCTACCTGACCACGTGGCTGGGAACCCCCCTGCGTCGCTGCGCTCCGCGTCCCCCCGCAAGCGGGAGGACGGAGAACTGGAAAAGCCGGAGGACGATCCAGACAACCGTCCCCCCGAGAAACGGGGGGACGCGACGAGCAACGCGAGGAGCAGGGGGGCAAACCCGACACCACGGCACCCCCCTGCGTCGCTGCGCTCCGCGTCCCCCCGCAAGCGGGAGGACGGAAGAAAGGAAAAGCGGGAGGACGATCCAGACAACCGTCCCCCAGCAAGCGGGAGGGCGGAAACGGGAAACAAGGGAGGACGGGGACCGGAACCGCTACCAGTAGTTGACGGGGTTTCTTGGGGTTCCGTTGATGCGAACCTCGAAGTGGAGGTGGGGACCGGTTGCCTGTCCCGTTGCCCCGACCCATCCAATGACCTGCCCACGGGCAACGGTCTGACCAACCGAGACACCGAGTTTGGACTGGTGCCCATAGAGGGTCACCATGCCACCACCGTGGTCGATCATCACGGCGTTCCCGTACCCGCCCTTGACCCCCGACACGATTACCACGCCGGCCTCGGCAGCCTTGATTGGGTCACCCATGCGTGCATTCATGTCGACACCGTTGTGCATCTTCACCCCACCGGAGATCGGGTGGACCCGTTTGCCGAACCCCGACGACACCGCACCCGGTACCGGCCTGAGGAGAGCACCGGTCTTCCCCGGTGCAGGGTTCGAGGATGCCTGGATGGCGGCTCGGATCGAGGACTCCTCCTTGGCAAGGGCGGAGATCTCCTGTTCGAACTCGGCGATCTGTGCATCGATGACCGCGAGGCGACGCTCTTGTGCAGCCGCCGCCTCAGCGAGGTCTGCCCGCTTGGCGTCGAGTGCAACAATGGCTTCCGCAAGCTCCAGGCTCGATGCTTCGAGGGCCGCAACCTTCTCCTGCAACTGCGCTTCAACCGCCTTGACCTTGGTCTCTTCGATCGTCTCCTCATCGACGATCCCCTGAAAGCGGTCGGCGGCAGCCGACGAGACTCCCGTCAAGGCTTCGAGGTACGCCACGCCCACCGCGATGTCTGCGAGGGCGGGAGCAGAAAAGGCGATCGCCGGTTCTGCCATGCCACCGCGTTCGTAGGCTTGAAGCACCCAGGCTTCCGCCTCCCCCCTGGTCGCGTCAAGCTCCTCACGCAGCCCTTGAAGGTGCGCAAACCGGAGTGCCAGATCGTCCTGGATCTCACCGAGCTCAACCTCGGTGGCAGCCCTGGTCGCCTCTGCAATGTCGTACGCGTCCTGGGTCTCTGCGAGATCCTGTTCGGCTGCCTCAAGCAGGTCCTGGGCCGCGAGGACCTCGGCAACGATCGGCGTCCGGAGGGCGTCCTGCCCTTCCACGAGCTTGGAGAGTTCGGAGATCTTGGAGCGAACCCTGGAAAGATCGCTGTTGAGATCACGGGCGATGGCAGGGGCCATCACCGAAGTGGCAAGGGCTGATGCAGCAACAAGCAGGAAGGCGCGACGGATCACGACCGCAGGGTGCGGTGGACCGCGAGGCTCAACGAGCTACCGACCAAACCGGCAGCCACACCAAACAGCAGGACCAGCACACTCTGCCTGAGGAGAAAGTTCTTGTCGATGACGAGATTGATCCAGTCCGGAAGGTCCTGGAGTCGATCAACGGCGAGTTGTTGTGCCGTGACGACGAACGCAACGGCGAGCGCGCCACCGAAGAACCCTTCAAGGGCCCCCTCGATGAGGAACGGTGTTCGAACGAACCAGTTGCTCGCCCCCACGAGTCGCATGATCTCGATCTCCTCCCGGCGTGCGTAGATCGCCATGTGAATCGTGTTTGCGATCAACGCAACCGCGGCAGCGCCAAGGGCAACCGCAAGGATCCAGAACATCAACTGGAGTCCGTCCCGGAGCGCGATCATGGCGTCGATCGCGGCATCAGCGCTCTGGACCGACTTCACCCCTGGCGTCGAGTTCAGACGCGTCACGATGAGGTCGTAATCATCAGGGTCCGTTGGCTGGACACGCAGCGACGCAGGCAACAGGTCCGGAGATTTTTCAAGCACCGAGAGCATCGATTCATTGTTGGCAAACAGAACCAACGCCTCTTCATACGCCTCGGCTTTTGAGACATAGAACACGTCTGCCACCTGCGGCCAGGACGCAATGTCGGCCTGGAGTGCGGAGGTGGCCTCCGCACTGACGTCATCCTGGAGGAACGCGATCACCCGAACATCCTCGGCCCAGCGAAGGGTGTTGACACGCACAACCTCGCCGAACACCAGTGTTCCGAACGTCAGCGTGAGCGAGATGAAAACGGCGAGAATTGCCCCAAGGACCACCAACGCGTTGCGGCTCAGGTTGGAGATCGCCTCCTTGAACATGTAGCTGACCCGGGTCATGCGTCATCATCCATCTGGGCCTCGTCTCCGAGAGCCTCATCCCCGAGCTCCTCGTCGACGAACTCCTCATCGGCGAACTCCTCGAACGCCTCAAACGACTCAACCGATTCAGCATCCTCGATGACCGTCTGTACCTCGGTCGTGACGGGAACGGTTGGTTCGTGCGCCGTTTCGTAAATACCCCGGGACTCGTCCCGCATGATGCGTCCACGGTCAATCTCAACCACGCGTCTGCGCATCGCGTCGACGATCGCGTGGTCGTGGGTTGCCATGACGACGGTCGTGCCGGTGCGGTTGATGCGGTCAAGGATGCGCATGATCCCGACGGAGGTCGCCGGATCAAGGTTTCCGGTCGGTTCGTCGGCAAGGAGGATCAACGGCCGGTTGACGAACGCTCGGGCCACGGCGACCCGTTGCTGTTCACCACCCGAGAGCTGACGAGGCAGACGATCCGTCTTCGTGGAGAGCCCCACCAGTTTGAGTACCTGGGGGACCTGGTGGCGGATGACCGTGCGGT
>CAZULI010000146.1:0-4736 GCA_964621095.1 uncultured Acidimicrobiaceae bacterium
CCGTTCACCCTCCTGCTGGGGGACGGTGTTGGGAATCCGTTCACCCTCCTGCAGGGGGACGGTGTTGGGAATCCGTCCTCCCGCTTGCGGGGGGACGCGACGAGCGAAGCGAGGAGCAGGGGGGTCTGCCGTGAACGCACGGGCGGCGTCGCGGGCTTCGATCTCGAGGGGGATGCCGAGATACGCCCCATGGTGGGGAAGCCCCAGGAGCCGAAGCCGGAGATACTCCCTCACGTATCGGCGCATGAACATCCAGGCGCCCTCCCGCCACTGGCGAACGTGGGTCAGTTCATGGACCACGATCCCAGGGCGCTCACCACGAACAACGGCGGCAAACGCATCGTGGGTGAGAAACACCCGTTCTCCGATCGTCAGTCCATCAACCCGGGAGCCAACCATCGCCCGCAGCCACCCAGGCATGACCTCAAACCCAACCGTCCCGAGGTCGGTGCCATCGAACCCGAGGGAGGCGGGGTCAATCCCAGCTCGCTCAAGGGCGACGGATGCAGGGATCATCAGACAACGAGGCTGACGATGTTCGGCAGCTTGGCGATGACCTTGCGAGGTTGTCTCCCCCCGGTGTGGGCAAGGACCTTCTTGGATGACAGTGCCAGCGCCACGGCCTGATCCTCGGTGATCGAGATCGGAACCTCGATGCGGTCCCGAACCTTGCCGTTGACCTGGACGATCATCGTCGCCAGCGCAACGGTCGTGAGCGACGGATCAAACGTGGGCCAATCGGAGAGCACGATCGACTCGTCGTGGCCGAGCATGTGCCACAACTCCTCACAGATGTGCGGGGCGAGAGGGGCAAGCAGGCGGAGCATCACATTGGCGACATCCTTCGGGATCCGTTCAACCCCGACCAGCGCGTTGTTGAGCTCGAATAGGCGGGCAACCGCGGTGTTGAAACGAAGGTGCTCCATGTCCTTGGTGACCGCCTCGATGGTCCGATGCAACAGCAGCTGGAGATCGTCCGTCGACGCCTCATCTGACACGAGCATCTCCCCATCCTCACTCACATAGTTGCGCCAGAGTCGCTGCAAGAAGCGGTGAACCCCGACGATGTCCTTCGTCGACCACGGTCGGGACGTCTCGAGCGGCCCCATGAACATCTCATAGAGGCGGAGGGTGTCAACGCCGTACTCCTCGAAGATGTCATCGGGGTTGATCGAGTTCTTCAGCGACTTCCCCATCTTCCCGTACTGGCGCTCGACGGGGTCACCGTGGTAGCGGTACGTCCCCTCGCTCTCGACCACTTCCTCAGCCGGTACGTACCGTCCCCTGGCGTCCTGGAACGCGTCCGCAAGGATGTACCCCTGGTTGACGAGCCGCCCGAAGGGTTCAGCGGTACCCACGTACCCGAGGTCGTAGAGCACCTTGTGCCAGAACCGTGCGTACAACAGGTGCAGAACGGCGTGTTCCACACCCCCGACGTAGAGGTCGACGCCGTTGTCCCCCATCCAGTACCGCTCAGCGTCGTGACTCACGAGTTCATGGTCGTTGTGAGGGTCGAGGTACCGCAGGTAGTACCAGCACGATCCGGCCCATTGGGGCATCGTGTTGAGCTCCCGACGGTACGTCACACCATCGATCTCGACAAACTTCCAGTCATCGGGTGCTTTGGCGAGTGATGGCGTTGGTTCGGCATCCTCATCATCGGAGGCGTTCGGTCGGAAATCGTCGATCTCGGGGAGCCGCAGCGGGAGTTGGTCCTCAGGTACCATCCGCAACTCACCGTTGGGGCCGTGGAGGATCGGGATCGGTTCGCCCCAGTACCGTTGGCGCGAGAACAGCCAGTCACGGAGCTTGTAGGTGACGGTCCCCTCCCCTGCTCCGTTGCCCTCGAGCCACGAGATGACCCGTTGTTTCGCTTCCTCGATTCCGAGTCCATCCAGGAATCCGCTGTTGATCGCGGGGCCGGGTCCGGTGTAGGCATCGCCTTCAAAATCTGATGGTGGCTGGACCGTGCGGACGATGGGGAGATCAAACTTCTCCGCAAACTGCCAGTCCCGGTCGTCCTCACCAGGTACCGCCATGATGGCTCCGGTCCCGTACCCCATCAGGACGTAGTCGGCGATGAAGATCGGGATGCTCTCCCCCGTGAGTGGGTTGATGGCGAACGCACCGGTGAAGACCCCGGTCTTGTCACGTTCATCCATCTGGCGTTCCAAGTCGGATTTCCGGGACGCCGCCAATCGGTACGCCGTCACGGCGGTTCTCGGATCGTCCATACCGAGAGTCCACACCGGCTTCGTGCCATCAGGCCAGGTGTCGGGGGCGATCTTGTCGACGAGGGGGTGTTCTGGCGCCATCACCATGTATGTGGCACCGAAGACGGTGTCGGGCCGGGTGGTGAAGATCCGCATCGGGGTGTGGCCCTCGATGTCGAAGATGATGGTTGCACCTTCGGAGCGTCCGATCCAGTTGCGTTGCATCGTTGCCACCGACTCGGGCCAATTGAGGGTTTCGAGATCGTCGAGCAACCGGTCGGCGTACGTCGTGATGCGCAGCATCCACTGACGCAACGGTCTGCGATACACCGGGAAGTCACCCCGATCCGATCGACCTTCCGGTGTCACTTCCTCGTTTGCGAGAACCGTTCCCAACGCCGGGCACCAGTTGACGAGGACCTCATCAATGTACGCAAGGCGTTGGCTATCGAGATAGGCGGCCCGGTCCGGCTCTTCGAGGTTCATCCAGGCGACGCCGGCAGCGTCGCGCTCCCCCGACTCCAGTTCGAGGACGAGGTCTGAGATCGGACGAGCTTTGTTCGCCGACTCGTCGAACCAGGAGTCAAACAGCTTGAGGAAGATCCACTGGGTCCATCGGTAGTACTCGGGGTCGGTGGTGGCAAGGGACCGGTCCCAGTCGTATGAGAACCCGAACGCTTTCAGTTGGCGCCGGAAGACTTCAACATTCTTGTCGGTTGTCGTGCGCGGATGGATGCCGGTCTCCACGGCGTACTGCTCTGCAGGAAGCCCGAAAGCGTCAAACCCCATCGGGTGGAGCACGTTGGCGCCACGCATCCGGTGGAACCGTGAAAAGATGTCGGTTGCGATGTACCCGAGGGGGTGCCCCACGTGGAGCCCGGCCCCCGACGGGTAAGGGAACATGTCAACGACGTACAACTTCGGTTTGTCAGGATCAAAGCCATCGTCGCCGGGGTTGGGGACGCGGTAGATCCCCTGATCAGCCCAGATCCGCTGCCAGCGCTGCTCAATCTCCCTGAAGTTGTATGAGGTCATCGTCCTCCTGAACCAGCAGCAAGCGTACCGCGCCGAGACGGCAGTGCGGATGCCCCGTGTTGCTGGTTATCGAGCGACCTCGGGATCACTTTGTGTGACCCGGGTACGCACCGTATATGTTGAATCCCCCGACAGGATGCCACCCCTCCCGAAGAGTCGTCCGGTCTGCCAGTTCGACAGACCAAGCTCGGGACGGTGCAGAGCGTACTGCCCGTCGACCCACCGGGTGAACCCGTTCCCGACAAACGGGGCATCCACTGATTGGAAGAAACGGTCGTGCTCCTGCTCATCCTCCGAGACGAGGGAGGCGATGAATCGTGGGCTGTACTGGTTGAACAGCGTGACGGCCTCACCCGTGTCGTCAACAATCGCAAGGGTCACCTCAGGGCTCTCCTCCCACTCCCACTCATCACCAAGGGAGTCTTCGGAGATGGGTTCAGCCTGTGGCTCGATGACGTCGCCCTCGGCCCGTGCGATCGGGACCTCGCGGGTGAACCACTCGGACGGCACGGCATCGACCGAGGATTCCAGCACATGCAGTTTCGGGTTGGTGTCACGGCGCTCGGCGGCTCGCTCAAGCGCATCGAGGAACACCGGCACGAGTTCATCGGCCTTGGATCGCGGGATGCAGGCGGTGTTGAGCGTGTTGCAGACCTTCCGATCAAGCGAGTGATACACGGCTGCTGCAAACGCTCCGGGGTCTGCGCTCGTACCGGCCACGATCCAAGCACCCCCCGTTCCATGGAGGCTGACGTTGTTCCCAGCCTGTCTTGCGACCGCACCGAGACGACGGGTCGCCTCCCCCGAGCCCCTGGCGACAGCGAGGCTCAGGCGTGGATCAGCCATCATCGCAATGCCAGCGGCCCGGTCGGCACTCATGACAAGACTTGCGGCACCCATCGGAAGGCCGCTTGCTCGCAGGGCTGGTTCAAGGGCGTGGGTGACGATCGCCTGGGCCGTCCCGAGGGCGTCGGAACCGATGCGGAACACGACCGTGTTGCCTCCACGGAGGACCCCGGTTGCGTCTGCAAAGACATTGGGCCGACCTTCGAAAACGAACCCGATGACCCCGAGACCATCGACCACCTGATCAAGCCGCCATCCACCGTGATCAATCGTCTCGATCACCTGACCACGGTCGCTCGTGGCGGCTGCCCACCCCTTGAGCCCCTTGATCATGTCGGCACGCATCACATCATCCAGGATGAGTCGGGTCACACTCCTCCCCCGCTCCCTGGCAGCCTGGATGTCGGCTTGGTTGGCCTCGGCAATGGGAGCAAAGGTGTCGTCGTCATCAAGGGCGGCTGCGAACCGGAGGTAGAAGTCGGTGATCTGGGCATCGGTCACCGACCCCATTGCGGCAAACGCCTCGACGGCGGCTGAGACCGCCTGATCAGCCTTCTGTCGGGGTTCACGGGGGAGGTGAAGGAGTTCCCCGGTGTCCTGGACCACGATGAGGGCGTCCCCTGGCTGGAAGGCGGCAGCGAG
>CAZULI010000147.1:0-4730 GCA_964621095.1 uncultured Acidimicrobiaceae bacterium
CGAACCTTCGGCGCCGAGCGAGCCCACAGGCGACGCCATCAGCTCCCTCTTTGCACAACTGAGAGACGCGGGGCAGACGCCGCAACCCCCACCTCCGGCTACTCCGGCCGAGGAGTCGGATCCGGTGGTACCCGAGCCAGAGCATGGGGAAGCGAGCGAACCCGCTCCAGCGCCTGACGTGGTGTTTGAGGACGCAGCGCCTGAGGAAGTCGTACCCGAGGAGGCAGTGCCTCAGGATGAGGGGGCACCGTCGGCTGACCCCCAGCCCGGCGTGCCATCCACCCACAACGATGCGCTCAAACAGATCAAGAAGGTGCTCGTGGAGCTCCAGAACGAGACCCTCGAAGCGCTGCGAACCGATCCGTCATGGGTCCCGCCACCTGGGTTCGCCGATCGTTTTGTCGAGCCGTTTGTCGGGATTGTTGATGACCCTGGCTCCAGCGCTGGGAGCGACGCGGCGAGTGCGTTTGCATCGGATCTCGAGGACGCGGTGACGAACGCCATTGAGGAGGCACGTGCCACGAGCAAGGGTGACCGGGCCGTGGCAGCCAGGGCGTCAAAGGTGTTCCGCCTGTGGAGAACGGACGAGGCAGAGCGGCGGGTGCGTTCCCTCCGCTGATGCGTCTGGGTGATCAGACCTGAGGCGGGCGTAGACTCGGACCCGTGATCAACCGGGAACCAATTGCGTACCGTCAGGGTTCTGGCTGGCGTCGTGTGCTTGTCATCGGGCTCGCCATCATCTTTCTGGTGCTTCTGGGTGGTCGCTGGCTCGCCACGTTGTGGACCGATTATCTGTGGTACTCCGAACTTGGTGCTTCCCAGGTTTGGTCGACGGTCACGTTCACGAAGCTGTGGCTGGTGATTGGTGGTTCGCTGGTTGCCATTGCGCTGTTCTGGGTCAACTTGTGGGTCGTGGACCGCATCGGTGCCGGAAACTTCATCCCGATCGGCGGTCCTGACGAGGAACTCCTTGAGCGGTACCACGAGTGGATTGCGCCACGGGCACTCCTTGCCCGAACCATCGTTGCGGCCCTGTTCGGTCTCCTGATCGGTCTCGGCGCCGCAGCCTGGTGGGAGAACTGGCTGTTCTGGCGCAACGGGGTCACCTGGGGGATCGTGGACCCCATCTACAGCAATGACATCTCGCGCTACATCTTCGGTCTGCCGCTGTACCGGGACATCTTTGGTTGGGCGTTCCAGCTCCTGATCGTCGTCACCCTCGTGGTGATCGCCGCGCATTACCTCAACGGCAGCATCACGATCTCGGCCCCCGGGGCACGGGCGTCAGGGGCGGTCAAGGCACACGTCTCGATCCTTCTCGCCCTCATCGCCCTGCTCAAAGCCGTCGGCTACCTGTTCGCCAAGTGGGAGCTGCTCTACTCGCCACGAGGTCAGGTTCTGGGTGCCTCCTACACCGATGTCCACGCCCAGATTCCCGCGCTCAACCTCCTCATCTTCATCTCGATCGTGTCGGCGGTCATCCTCTTGGTGAATGTGTGGTTTCGGGGGTGGTCCCTCCCGATCATTGCGTTGGCGATCTGGCTGGTGACGTCGATCGGGGCCGGCGGGATCTACCCCGCCATGGTGCAGCGCTTCTCCGTTGAGCCGAACGAGATCGGGCGCGAGACCGAGTTCGTCCAACACAACCTTGACTTCACCCGACACGCGTTCGGTCTCGACAACGTTGAATCGGTCGTGTTTCCTGCCTCGGCGAACATGACGGCGGAGGCCATTGAGGCGAACCGTCCGACCATCACCAACATCCGGTTGTGGGCGCCTGGTGTGTTGGAACAGACGTACCCCGAGCTGCAGAACATCAAGACGTACTACGACTTCAAGGACGTTGATGTCGACCGCTACCTCATCAACGGGGAACTCACCCAGGTCATGACGTCGGCCCGGGATCTCGCTGAGGATCAGATTCCCGGCAAGGGGTGGGTCAACGAGCATCTCGTGTACACCCACGGTCTCGGTGTTGTCGTCAGCCCGGCAAACGACGTGACCACGGACGGAACCCCCGACTTCCTCGTCCAGGACATCCCTCCCATCAACAACTCGGAGTCCGAGAACCTCAACGTGACCCAGCCACGCATCTATTTCTCGGACGGGTCCGGGGAACGGTTCGTGATCGCAGGCTCCAAGGAGGGGGAGATCGACATCCCAACGGGTCCGAGTGACACGGGGGAGGCTCAGACGAACTCCTACGACGGCGTCGGCGGGGTGCCGCTTGGCAACTTCCTCCAGCGCACGGCGTGGGCGTTGCGGTTTGCCGATCTCAACACGCTGATCTCCAGTCAGGTGGATGCCGAGAGCAGGGTGATGTTTGTTCGGAACATCAACGACAGGATCAAGCGTCTCGCCCCGTTCCTCTACATCGACAACGACCCGTACATGGTGGTCTCGAATGGTCGTCTCGTGTGGATCATGGATCTGTACACGGCGACGGATCGGTACCCGTACTCGGAGCGGGCGCTCACGAGCCGGTTGAACGTCGGGTCGGACCTGCCGAGATCGCTCAACTACATCCGCAACTCCGTCAAGGCGGTCGTCGATGCATACGACGGGACCGTCGACATGTATGTGATCGACCCCGACGATCCGATCATCCAGGCCAACATGAAGATCTTCCCGAACTTGTTCAAGTCGATCGATGAGTTCCCCGCTGAGCTGGTTGACCACCTGCGGTACCCCGAGGACATGTTCCGCATCCAGACCGATGTGTACACACTGTATCACATGACCGACCCCGTGAAGCTCTTCAAGGTTGAGGACCCATGGCAGATCCCTCGTGACCCTTCGAGCGCGGCGTACCGTCCGAAACTGCGGGGATCGTACGCGGTGGATCCGATGCTCCCGTACTACCTGCTCATGGAGCTCCCCGACGAGGACCAGCTCTCGTTCCTCCTCATGCAGCCGTTCACCCCGGAGGGTCGACCCAACATGTCGGCGTTCATGGTGGCCAAGAGCACACCCCTTGCCGAGTACGGGAAGATCATCGAGTACACGATGCCCCCGGATCGCCAGATTGACGGTCCCGGGCAGGCCGGGGACTTCATCGAACAGGATCCGGTGGTGTCAGCTGAGTTCACCCTTCTGGGGCAGCTCGGATCAGACGTCATCAAAGGCAACCTGCTGGTGATCCCGATTGACGATTCGCTGCTCTACGTCCAGCCGATCTACCTGACGGCGGCGACGTCGACCGGTGGTATCCCTCAGTTCAAGCGGGTGATCGCCTCGTACAACTCCCAGATCGAGATCGGCGAGAGCCTTGATCAGGTCCTGTTCCAGCTCTTTGGTGCTGGTGAGGCGCCCGGTGATGGCGACGGCGATGACGATGGCGGTGGTGGCAGCCAGACCCCGGATGGCTCCGGCACACTTGACCAACGCGTCGCGGACTTGCTCACCCTGGCGGCGAAAGCGTTGACGGAGGCGAACGCCCAGCTCAGAGCCGGGAATCTCGCCGGGTATCAGGCCAAGGTTGATGAGGCGAACGGGTACATCGCAGAGGCGAACCGGATCATCACCGAGGCAGCAGACACCATCGTGAACGGAGAAGCCACCTCGGCGCCAAGCGGCGGGTGATCCAGTCGGTTGGTACCGACGGATGCTGGGGGACGGTCAGTTACCGCTGATGGCCCAGAGCAGGTCCTTGATGCTGATGATGCCCACGAGCTGGTTGCCGTCCTTGACGGGGAGGTGACGGTACCCGGTGGCGTTGAGCCAGTCCACGGCGTCGTTGACATCGAGATCAAGACCAACGGTGTCGGGGTCCTCCGTCATGACGTCGCCAACCGTGAGTTCGAGGGCTGTTCTGTCAGCGACTGACTGGACGATGTCGCGGTCGGTGACGATCCCGATGAGACGCTCCCCCTCAAAGACGGCCAACGAGCCGACACCTTCGGCGACCATTCTCTCTGCTGCCTCGGTGAGGGTGACGTCGGGGCGGCAACCGATGGGGGGTCCTGCGATGAGTTCTGACATGTTCATGTGTGGGAATCCTTTGATGTCGGGTCAATCACGGGCACGGTCAGGTTTGGTGGGTTCGATGCTACCGCGCAGAGAAAATGGTTGATCTTCGTCATGCGTGTCGCTCGCATCGCCCCGATCGTTTGGTCCGACGATGCTTGCATGATCTGCGGTTCGCAATCTACCATTGCCGCCATGACTGACTCATACACACCGTCTGGCGGTGCCAGCCCGGCGCCAGGCCGACCCTTGGGACGGGGTCGCTCAGCGGGCTTGACAGTTCTCGTGACAATCGTGACCTTCGGCATCTGGATGTTCGTGTGGTCCTTCAAGAACGGTGAGGAGCTGAAGAACTACCGAGGTGAGGGGCTGGGAGGCGCGCTCTACATCATCATTACGTTGTTCGTCTCCCCAGTGACGATGTTCCTCCTCGCTGATGAGGTCGGCAAGCTGTACACCGAGGATGGTCGGGAAGCACCCATCAACGCCATGTGGGGCCTGTGGTTTCTGCTGCCGTTGATTGGCAACCTCATCTGGTACTTCAAGGTGCAGAACTGCCTCAACGACTTCTGGGAGTCGAAGGGAGCCGGTCCTTCGGCAGGTCTGTAGGCCCGAAACACGGCGCGGAGAACCCCGTAGCGCTACCGGTATGCGACTCGTATACTCCCACCTCACGACGCGGGGTGGAGCAGCTTGGTAGCTCATCGGGCTCATAACCCGAAGGTCGCGGGTTCAAATCCCGCCCCCGCTACGAAGAAAACCCT
>CAZULI010000148.1:0-4721 GCA_964621095.1 uncultured Acidimicrobiaceae bacterium
CCAACGCAGACCAGCCGAGGTTGAGCTCGGCGAACTCCAGGACATGTACCTGTTCCGGCGTCTCGGGGAAGCATCAGGTGCCGCCGAGAGCGCCGAGAACACGGCGCTTGACATGTTTGTCGACCGGGACATCGTCGAGGCGATCGAGTCACTCCCCGAGGCGTTTCGCATGCCTGTTCTCTATGCAGATGTTGACGGATTCTCCTACAAGGAGATCGCCCAGATCATGGATGTTCCCATCGGAACGGTGATGTCCCGCTTGCATCGGGGAAGAAAAGCGCTCGAAAGGAAGTTGTGGAACCTGGCAGTGGAACGTGGACTCGTGGAGTCAAGCGAATGAGCGGTTGTCAAAGCGCGGTCGAGTACGTCTATCAGTACATCGATGATGAACTCACGTTCGCTCGTCGCGTGATGATCCGATGGCATCTGCGTCGGTGTGGTCGGTGCGTCGACGCGTTCACGTTCGAGTCCGACCTCAAAGCGAGGATCGCCGAGGCTGGTCGGGCAGCCCCATCCGAACAGTTCCTCACCACCCTGCGCACCCTCATCGCCGATGAGCGGGCGCGTCACGACACCGACCGCTGACCCAGCAGTCTCCCGTCTCTCCAACGGTCAGTTCGGTGACCTCTGATCCAACCCGCATCTTTTTTGTATGGGTTGGGAACTCATCGGGGATCGAAAACGTTCTAAAGGGGAGAAACCAAAACGGGGGGTTCGGCTGTCCGGATCACACACCCCGATACGGAGGTCAACATGGACGAAACCACAGTGAAGGGACGCAAGTTCAGCGGTGCCTCACGCCCCCCGAAGACATACTCAACGGGGCGGACGTGTGCAACGAAGGGCTGCGACACCCGACTCTCGCAGTACAACCGGCGTGAGTGGTGCTACACCCACGCCCCCACAAGGTATCCACGACTCCGGGGTCGCATCGTCAAGGCTGAGGCCTGACCGACCCCGTTTCGTGCTGAGTCTCGCACGAAAGGTCGGGGGTCGACACCAAGACTCTCCCAAAATGAGGTGTCAGCCCCCTGACCGTCTATCCTCCCCGCCATGAACCGAATCGCGCGCATCACCATCCTCACCTTCGTGGTGTCCCTCCTTGTCGGACTTGCAGCACCCGCGTTTGCCACCGAGGCTCCGGACGAAGCCACGACGGAGACAGAAGCCACAACGGAGACAACTGTCACCGCACCGGCCGAGTCGGCTGAGAACGCCCCTGCCGTTGTCATCCCACCGTCAAGTGCTGATGAGGATGCACAGCCGTGGACCGCACGGTTCGTCTACCCACTCCTGGGAGCGCTCACGGTTCTCATCGTCGGTGGATACGCCATCAGCTACAACCGAAAGATCCGCAAGCGGTACACCGTTGTCGCCTGATCATTCGTTGCTCGGCATCCAACCATCCATCCCACTCTGACGCATGCTGGCGTAGGCTCAGTCCATGAGCAAGGTTGAATGGGAGACCGCGCGACGGGTCGCAAGAAGGTTCTCTGGCGAGTACCCCTTGGCCGGCACCTATCACGAACGCCGATTGGCGATGCAGGCGCCGAGTCTCGTTGCCCGTGCCTCCGAGATGGTTGCCGAAGCGACCGGGCTCGTCATTCCTGGATCGGCGGACGTTGACGTCATCTCACGCCAGGACTGGGTCGACATCAACACCCGCTCCTTTTCGAGGATGTTGCAACCCGTCGAGGACGCCGTGGCACGGGAGGAATCATCCACCGATGGGGAGCAGAGGACGACCCTTGCCGGCAAGGCGATGGGCGTCCAGATCGGTGCCCTTCTCGGGTTCATGTCAAAACGGGTCCTCGGCCAGTACGAACTCGTCCTTCCGACCGGTGAGAACGAGTTCGGGGACACGGTCCTGTTTGTCGGCGCAAACATCCTCGGGATGGAACGCCAGTACCAGTTCAAACCGTCAAGCTTCCGGTTCTGGGTCGCACTGCACGAATGCGCCCACCGAGCCCAGTTCACCGGCATCCCCTGGATGCGCCCGTACTTCCTCTCCCTTGTCGAGGAGTTGATCGCCACCGACGGGCCCGAGAAGGGACGCCTGGGGAGAATCTCGTCAGAGATTCGTGCTGCGAGACAGGCAGGAATGGACCCAATCGGGGATCAGGGCATCCTTGGCCTCATCGCGTCACCGGGACAGCGCGATGTCATCGACAAGGTGCAGGCGCTCATGTCGCTGCTTGAGGGACATGGCCATGTCGTGATGGACCGCATCGGTGAACGGGAGATTCCCAACGTTTCACGGATGTCCGACATCCTGAAAGCGAGGCGGAAGGACCCGAAGTCCGCAGCGTTGATGAAGCTCATCGGCATTGAGATGAAGATGCGCCAGTACGAGGACGGGGCACGGTTCATCAACGACGTCGAGCGACTCGCTTCATGGGACGCCCTGTCGATGGCGTGGGCGTCCCAGGAGAATCTGCCAACCTTGGACGAGATCCGGGAGCCACGTCTCTGGCTTGAGCGAGTGGGGACGTGATCGAGGAGCTCGCCGGGTCCGTGCGCAGCGCCGTCGGGGAGGATCGGGGGGTCGTGGCGCTTGGTGGGGGTGCTGACTCCGCGGTGTTGCTTGCGGCTGCGGTCAAGGGTCTCGACACGGTCCGCGCCGTCTTTGTCAACCACGGCCTCGATGTGTCGCGGGACCTTCGGATGGCAGCCGAGCGCCTCGCCGCGGACCTTGGTGTCCCCCTGACGGTCCTTGATGCACCGGTGGCAGACGGCCCGAACCTTGAAGAGCGGCTCCGAGACGCCCGCTATCACGCCATCGAAACCAATCTTGCGGACGATGAGGTGTGCTGTACCGGCCATACCCGGGATGACCAGGCAGAAACGGTGCTGATGCGTCTTCTCCGGGGAGCGGGCCCCACCGGCCTCAAAGGGATCCCCGCGGCGCGCGGTCGGTTCCGTCGGCCGCTCCTTGACGTCCCCCGCGAGACGATCCGCAGCGTCGCTGTTGCATCCAAGCTCCCGTTTGTCGATGACCCATCCAACGAGGATCCCCGTTTTGTGCGATCAAGGATCCGGACCGAACTCATCCCGTACATCGAATCCCGGTTCGGGCCGTCGTTCCGGCCAAACATCGCGCTGAGTGCCCGTCTCGTGGGGGAGCAGGCGGACGTTGTCTCCCGCCAGGCGATCCAGATCCCGCTCCGTACTGCGCCCACCGAGGCAGCGCTCCCAACAGCCCCGATGCTGTTGGCGCCACGATCGGTCGCCACGGCTGCAATCAGGAACCTGCTCGGCGTCTTCCACGCCCCCCATGGTGGGACCCACACCGACATCGAGGCGGTGTACGGGACCGCAATGGATGGCGTACAGCGCCCGTTGTCGGGTGATCTCACGTGTGTGCGTGAGAACGCCGAAGTGGTTGTTGTCGCCAGGGACCCAAACGACACGGAACCCCCCGTTCCCCTCGCTGTTGGCACACCGTTCCTGTGGCACGGCGCGCGCTACAACGTGTTTCTCTCCGAATCCCCAGCACTGCGCGAGACGATGGGCAGGCGTACCGCCCTCGCCCAGGCCGATCGGGCGGGGTACGTCGTCCGTGGCGTTGCTGAAGGGGATCGCATCGGTCTTGACGCCGGAACGACGCCCCTCACGGAGGTCCTGCGCGCCGCTGGGGTACCCGCACGACGACGCCCCCAATGGCCGGTCGTTGTCACCGATGGAAGGGTCGCAGCCGTTGCCGGAGTGCGGGTTGCACCGTGGGCACGTCCAGTATTGGGGGAGCCGGCCATCATCATGGAGAGGGCGGAGTCGCCGTGAAGGAAGGGTTGTCGTGAAGATTGGCAGAACGTTGGTCTCGGCTGATGAGATTGATGCAAAACTGGCAGAACTTGGGGAGATGATCTCGCGGGATTACGCCGGAAAGGATCTCCTCCTCGTCGGCATCCTCAAAGGTGCGTTTGTCGTGATGGCCGACCTCGCCAGGCACATCACGATCCCGGTGGAGTTCGACTTCATGGCCGTGTCGTCGTACGGCTCGGCCACCAAGAGCTCGGGGGTGGTCCGGATCCTCAAGGACCTGGACCAGGAGATCGAGAACCGCCATGTCCTCCTCGTGGAGGACGTTGTCGACACCGGTCTCACCCTTCAGTACCTCCTCAGGAACCTCTCGGTGAGACGCCCGGCAAGCCTTGCCCTGGTGGCGTTGTTGATCAAGGATGGTGTTGACCGCCCACCCCTTGAGATCACGTATGAAGGGTTCCGCATCCCAGCGGAGTTCGTGGTCGGGTACGGCCTTGACTACGAGGGAAAGTACCGAAATCTCCCCTATGTGGCCGTTGTTGACAGTGTCGACTGACTCGTTCTGGCAACTTTGACGTACTGAAGCCGTACCATGTGCTGACCGATGAACAGACTGATCCATCGGTGTCGCCCCAAGCGCTAGGAGCCTCGTGAACCGCACAGCAAGAACGATCTTCGTTTACTTTGCTGCCATTGTTATGGTGGTGCTTGCGTTTCAGCTTGTCTTCAACAACGCGACCGCCGCAAGGGAGCTGACCCTCGACGAGTTCTACGTGCACCTCAACGAGGGTGACATTGAGGGCCAGGTCCTGATGAAGGACCGCTCGAACGAGTTGTCCGGAACGATCACCACGGAGTCGGAGTCGTTCGTGTTCGTGGTGCGGTACCCCGCTGAGTTTGCGGGGGATCTGACCAAGGAGCTCCAGGCGTCGGGGATCTCGTTCAAGGTCGATGCCGAA
>CAZULI010000149.1:0-4681 GCA_964621095.1 uncultured Acidimicrobiaceae bacterium
CGGTTCCCCCGGAACTACCCTTGTCCACATGAGCACCCCCCAAACACCTCGGTCTGATGTCATCTCCGTCGTGATGAACGATCACATCGCCACGGTCTGGCTCGACCGCCCCGAGGCACGCAACGCGTTCGCAGCCGAGTTCTGGACCGACCTCCCCGCAATCATGGAGCATCTTGGGACCGACCCCGAGGTCAGAGTCGTGGTGATCGCAGCGCGTGGGGACGCGTTCACCGTCGGCCTCGACCTCAAGGCGTTCGGACCCACCCTCATGGAGGGGGCAGGGCTGGGAGAGGGTGGGGAGTCTCCTCGATCGGGGGTTGAGGCCCGCCAGCGGCTCTACCACTCCGTCAAACACCTCCAGCATGCCTTCAACGCCGTGGCCGACTGCCCCGTTCCGGTCATCGCTGCGATCCACGGGTACTGCATCGGTGCAGGGCTCGATCTCATCACGGCATGTGACATCCGCCTTGCCGCCGACAACACCGTCTTCTCCGTTCGGGAGACCCGCATGGCGATGGTCGCAGATCTCGGAACCCTCCAGAGGCTCCCCAGGATCATCGACCCGGGACGCGTCGCCGAGATCGTGTACACGGGCAAGGATTTCGATGCGACCGAGGCTCTTGAGATGGGACTCATCAGCCGCATTGCAGCCGACGCCGACACGGTCGTTGAGGCGGCACACGGTCTCGCCGCCACCATTGCGGCGAACTCCCCGCTTGCCGTCCGGGGGTCAAAGGCGGTCCTAAGAGCCGGGGAGGGGCGCACCATCCACGAGGCACTCGAGTACGTCGCCCTGTGGAACGCCAGTTTCATCACATCAAACGATCTCACCGAAGCGGTCACGTCCTTCATTGAGAAGCGGCCACCGGAGTTCACGGGGTCCTGACCCGCCACACCCCGGACGTACACCGGTCTTCCCCGCCCGTTCGACTCCTGCAACCGTCGCTAGTATCTCGGTATGGTGAGCGCCCCACGTATCGATCGGAGTCATCTCTTCGCAGCTCCGTAACCCATTGCATCCACGCGCCCGCACTCTCACCTCACATTGCAAGGAGCAGACATGACCGACCTTCAAACACGGCTTCACAACACCATCGCGCCCGTCATCTCGTTCGACTCGGAAATCGAGATCGTTGACGGAAAAGGCAGCTGGGTCACGAGCGCCGACGGCGAGCGGTACCTCGACTTCGCCTGTGGCATCGCCGTCACCAATCTTGGGCATCGTCCCGACACCGTCGTGGCCGCGGCACAGGCCCAGTTGAACAAGTTGTGGCACGCCGGGGGTGCGTTTCTCTACGAACCCCTCCTGACCGCAGCAGAAGCCATCGTTGACATCACCCCTGACGGGATCGAGAAGGTGTTCTTCATGAACTCCGGTGCCGAAGCGGTGGAGGCCTCCATGAAGCTGGCCCGGAAAGTCACCGGTCGTCAGGGGATCATCACGTTCCGTGGCGGGTTCCACGGCCGCACCATGGGCTCGGTCACCTACACCACCTCAAAAGCCAAGTACCGCCAGGGGTACCACCCATTGCTGCCATCAACGTTCGTCGTGCCGTACCCGCACCCGTATGAGTGGGGCATGAGCCAGGAGGAGGCGAACGCGTACGCACTCCGCGAGCTTGCGTTCAAGTTCCGTCACGAGGTGACTCCAGAGGAGGTCGCGGCGTTCCTCATCGAACCGATGCAAGGGGAGGGTGGGTACTACCCCGCAAGCAAGGAGTTCCTCGATGCCCTCCGAGGTATCGCCGATGAACACGGGATCCTCCTTGTCATGGATGAGGTCCAGAGCGGGTTCGGCCGCACGGGGAACTGGTTCACCTTCCAGGTGTTCGATGTCAAGCCCGACATCCTCGTCATGGGCAAGGCGATCGCAAACGGTCTCCCCCTGTCAGCGGTGGGTGCTTCTGCTCCCCTCCTTGACCAGTGGCTCCCCGGTTCCCACGGCACCACCTTTGGTGGAAACCCCGTCTCGTGCGCAGCATCGGCGGCCACCATCGACGCGTTGCGAGATGTGGTCCCCACCGTGGCGGCCTCATCCGAGCACGCCTTCGCCCGCTGGAACGCGTTGAAGGACGCACACCCCACCATCGGTGATGTGCGCGGACTCGGTCTGATGATCGGCATCGAGTTGTCCCGTGCCGACGGTTCCCCCGACCCCGACGCGTTCACGTCGATCGCGGCGTTTGCACACAACGCCAAGATGTTCATCCTCAACTGTGGCCCGGATGGCAACATCATCCGGTTCATCCCACCGTTGAACGTCTCGAGGGAGGACCTCGATCTCGGGATCGACATCCTTGCGGAGGCGATCACCGCCTACGAAGGGTGAGCCAGGACGCAACAAAAAAGGGGCGGAACCGTACGGTTCCGCCCCTTTTTCACATCGGTTCACTCACTCCTCAGAGCTGAGCACGCCCCTCAGACGTGGGTACCGCACCGGACGGTGAGGGTGGCAGAACTCTGCTCGGTTGTACTTTGAGAGCAGCGTTGTGCAGCCCGGGACGGCGCACGTGCGATCCTCGTCGTACGTCTTGGGACGACGGGAACGGCCCTTCGGGCGTGATGCTTTCAGAATGTCAGACATATGGTCTGGGTGCCTTTCTTCTTCTCACTGACGTAGCGATGCGCACGTGGTTGAACACGCGCTCACGCCGCCGGTAGATCTCGATACTGCGAGTGTAAGCCATGAACCCCGAACCTGCAAGGCCAGAATCACGATACTTGTCGTGACCCCGCGATCGGCGTGACGCCACGCTCCCCCGGCAACGCCACCATCGCAACTCCAAGGGCGATGGAGAGCAAGGCAAGCCAGTCCCCGAACCGGACCCAGATCGTCTGGGGTCCGACCCGGAACTGCAGTGATCCATACTGGACCACCTCCTCCAACTGGTCCGTTCTCCGGCCAGCCGTTCCATCACCAAGGATGAACGTGGATCTCCCCGTGATGGCCGCAACCGCCGTGTCAAGACCAACGCCGGCGGCGTTCACCTTGACCAGGGCGATCAACTGATCAGACGCCGACGACACCCCGAAACTCGACTCGTTCGTTGCCACCACCATCGCTTCGGCACCGGCACGTGTCACGGCTCGCATCGAACGCGCAAACGCCCCCTCGAACGAGATCACCGATCCCAGGATCCCGAACTCGGTTGGGAAGACAACCGGCTCGGTCCCTGAGATCATGTCTCTTGGCACCTGATCGAGCTGTGGCACGAACCCAAGAAGTCCACGAAGCGGGACAAACTCACCAAACGGCACCGGGTGCTGTTTGTGATACTCACCGAGCTTGACCCCCTCGGGGGAGTACACAATGTTGAAATTCACGAACTCGGAGTCACCCACGGACCTGGTCCCAGAAACGAGGATGTAGGCGTCAAGCCGACGTGCCTGCTCGATGATCTCGGTTCGGACGGTCTCGTTGGTCTCGGGCTCGTACGGTGGCCCGGTCGAGTTCTCTGGCCAGATGACAAAACTCACCGAATCAACAGGAATCGTCTTGGTGAGCTCGAGATGTGACTCATAGATCCGTCGATTCTCGTTCTGGCACCGCGTCTGTGGACACGGACTCCCGCCCTGGACGATCGCGGCGCGGCCCACCTGCGCTGCGGGTGACGGCGGGAAGAGACTCCCAGCCATCATCACCAGGACCACGACGACCGTCGGATCGACCGCCATCCGCCAATTTTCCTTGCTCTCGATCACGAGGGTGAGGCCGGCGGCAACGCTGATGACGAGGACCGTCCAACCGGAGGGGCCGACCCACTGCACCGAACCCAACGCACCGGGGAGACCAGCGGCGGGGTACCCGATGTCACCCCACGGAAACCCCCCGAACGGAAACCGTCCCCGCACGAACTCCATCAGCGTCCAGCCACCGGTGGCGACCAGCCACCACCGCCACGGGGTCCAGAGACGGAACGCCCAAATCACGAACGCGTACACGGCGGTGTACGTCCCCATCAACACGATCACAGGGATCCACGCCACAAACCCGAGCTGGATGAGCCACGTGAGAAGGAGACCGAAGAACGCGGCCCCCCACCCGAACCCGAGCATGACGGCGACCGACGCCTTCTGTGCGCGTCGAATCGCAATGAAGAACGGGATGGGTGCGACGAACGCCAGCGGTCCAAGACCGATTGGAGGAAACGCCGCCCACATCATCACCGAACTCGCCACAACGAGTGCGATCGGAACCATGGGAGCAGAGGATAGGACGGGGTTCCCCATTCAGTCGGTCATGGGCGCCGGACCGATACCATCGCCGTCATGGATGATCTCTCCGTCGCCGTTGAAGCTGCCAGAGCCGGAGCTGCGATCATCAAGGAACAGTTCGGATCCCGACCCGATACCGAGTACAAGGGACAGTTCGATCCGGTGACCACCGTCGACCGCGCCGCTGAGAACGCGATCCTCTCGGTCCTTGCGCGACATCGTCCGAACGATCCGGTGATGGCGGAAGAAGCAGGCGGAACCCTCCTGACGGGGCGGCATTGGATCGTCGATCCCCTCGATGGAACCGTCAATTTCATCCACTCCATCCCGCAGGTGGCCGTGTCGATTGCGTGTTACGACGGGGAAACGGGTCTCGCAGGAGTTGTTCACGACGCCATCCGCGACGAGGTGTTCACGGCTGCTGCTGGCCAGGGAGCCCATTGCAACGGCGAACCGATCTCGGTGG
>CAZULI010000150.1:0-4675 GCA_964621095.1 uncultured Acidimicrobiaceae bacterium
AAACCACCCCGCAACAACTGACTAGTCAGTGGCGTAACCGTTCACCGCTTCTTGCGGTTTCTCCAACCAGTGGTGAGATAGCTCCAGTACGTCGTCGTCTCGGGGTTGGCTGGCGGCTCGTCCTCAACGACCGGCGGTGCTGGGTCCTCGGCTGGTTGCTCCCGTGCGCCCTGCTCTCTCATCTCGGCGAGACGTTCGCGCAGGAACGCTGCCTCGGTTTCGGCTTTCGCTGCCCGTTCGCGGGCTTCGGCGAGTTGTTGGCCGGCTTCGTGCAGGTTGCCGAGTTGGGTCAGCATCTTGTTCCATGCGTCAATGGGAACGAGCATCGACCCCTCGGGTGCGGGGGCAGAAGTCTCAACCTCAGCAGTCGGGTGTCCCTCTGGCTCGGGTTTCTGGTGGCTGGCGAGCTCTCTCCCCAGTTCGGCGGCCCGCGCCCGGACCGACTCGAGCTCAACCATGCGCAGTGTCGTTTCACCGTCGGATTCGAGGTGTGACGTGATCGCATCCTTGCGGATCCATTTGCGCAGGGTGCTCATGGGAATCCCCGTTGTGTCCTCGGCCTCCTTGAGGGTGAGAAACGTCCCCGCGTGGGGCATCTCGATCTGGCGCTTTGCGGTCGGGCGTGGTGGGTTGGATCGTTGTTGGGGAGTTGACCGCATCGCCTCGGTCTCCCATCGGGTTGTTGCATCCATGGTGAGGCCATCCTATCGGTGACCGATCACCCGTGGAGGAGTTGGTCCCTCTAGAATGCCACAAGGAGGCGACCCGACTGTGACCGCACGAGACCCCAATTTCGAAGCTGAGGTTCGTGCCGTCGTGCGACGGATCGTTGACGGGCTCGACGTCGGCTCAGCGGACACAGAACCGGCAGCCACCACGGCCGCTCAAGGGAACTCCGAGGGGGTCAACCCATCGGATGCCAGGACCATCGCGATCGGCGGGGACCACGGTGGGTACGCCCTCAAGGAGAAGCTTGCCTTCCGACTCCGCGAGCAGGGGTATGTGGTTGACGATTGTGGAACCCACTCGACCGACGCGGTGGATTATCCGGACATTGCCGCAGCCGTCGCCAGACGAGTTGCCACCCACGCCAGTGAGATCGGCATCATCATCGACGGTGCAGGCATCGGATCAGCCATGGCCGCCAACAAGATTCATGGGGTGCGTGCCGCGCTCTGCTACGACCTGTCAACGGCCCGGAACGCACGGGAGCACAACCATGCCAACGTCCTGACTCTCGGCGCCGGACTCATCGGTGACGCACTTGCGTGGCAGATAACCCAGGAGTTCCTCGCCACCGCCTACGGTGAGGGCAGGCATGCCCGTAGAGTCGCCAAGATCGACGAACTCGAACGGTCGTCGGTGGAGGCCCCATGACAGACGTGACGCGAGAGGAACTCATCGAGATCGTCACGCGTGAAGTGCTCACAGCGCTTGCCGAGCGATCCGACATCTGCGCCAGTCCCGAGCAACTCCGGCAGGTGGTCAAGCACGGGGCTGATCGTGTGTCGTTCCACGGGGAGGCTGAGGATGTCCCCCTCGATCTTGCCAAGTACATCGATCACACCCTCCTGCGACCCGACGCGACCGCGGCAGAGATTGACCGGATGTGCGACGAAGCCGTCGAGTACGGGTTTGCGTCCGTGTGCTTCAACCCGACGTGGATCAAACGTGCAGCGGAGCGGCTCCGAGGGTCCCAGGTCAAGGTCGCAAGCGTCATCGGGTTCCCCCTCGGGGCGACCACCCCGGAGATCAAGGCGATGGAGACCCGCCGCGCCCTGCGTGACGGGGCAAGGGAGGTCGACATGGTCATCAACGTCGGTGCCCTCAAGTCCGGGGACACCCATCTCGTCCTCGCCGACATCGAGAAAGTGGTCGATGCTGCCCACGAGTGTGGTGCCATCGTCAAGGTCATCATTGAGACGTCGCTGCTCACCGATGAGGAGAAGGTCCTTGCCTCCTCGCTGGCAAGCAAGGCACGAGCCGACTTTGTCAAGACATCAACCGGGTTCACGGGGGCAGGTGCAACCGTGTATGACGTTGCGTTGATGCGTGAGACGGTCGGCCCCAAGATGGGGATCAAGGCGAGTGGTGGCGTGAGAACCCATGAAGACGCCGAGGATCTGATTGCCGCAGGAGCGACACGAATCGGTGCTTCTGCCGGCATCCAAATCGTGAGTGGAAATGAAGGAGGCGGTGATGGCGAGCGGAATTGAACTGCGGTCCTACGCGTTCCTCGACAGCCTGCAACCCCAGTACGCGGCGTTCCTGGGCACCACGGCCCAAGGATTTCTTCCCCTCGCGGGTGAGGCAGTTCTGTTCGTCGAGGTTGCACCGGGGATCGAGATCAACCGGCTGACGGACGTTGCCCTCAAAGCGACCAGTGTCAAGCCGGGGATGCAGATCATCGAGCGGGTGTTCGGCCTTCTCGAGGTGCACTCTCCCGAACAATCAGAGACCAGGGCAGCGGGGGAGGCGATTCTCGACTCCCTCGAACTGAAAGAGTCTGATCGGCTCAAACCGGTTGTCCACACGAGCCAGATCATCCGGCGCATCGACGACCACCACGCGCAACTGATCAACCGCACGCGCCACGGCCAGATGATCATCCCCGGCCAGACCCTGTACGTTCTCGAGTGTGCACCTGCCGCGTACGCCGCACTTGCTGCAAACGAAGCAGAGAAAGCTGCCAACATCAACATCCTCGAGGTACGAGCGTTCGGCGCAGTCGGACGGGTCTATCTCGGCGGTGAGGAGCAGGACATCGAGGTTGGTTGGCGTGCCGCAGTGGCGGCACTTGAAGGCCTCGATGGAAGATCAACGTAAGAACAACAAGTACACGGAACCACAGGAGGATCCATGTCCGATGCATTGGGAATGATCGAATGCCGCAGTTTTGCGGCGATGGTTGAGGCAGCCGATGCCATGGTGAAGGCAGCCAAGGTCGTCCTCGTCAGTTACGAGGAGACCGGGGGAGGGTACGTGACCGCGATCATCCGAGGTGATGTTGCTGCGGTGAAGGCCGCCGTGGACGCCGGTGTGCGCAGCGGCGAGAAAGTCGGCGAGGTGATTGCGACCCACGTGATCGCCCGTCCCCACGTCAACATTGATCTCGTGCTGCCACTTGGTCGATCTGCTGAGGCACAAGACACCGTCAATTGAACCGCACCCGGTCCATGACATGAACGGAAGGGAGTTGGTGTGAACCTCGGAAGAGTCACGGGCACGCTGGTTGCGTCGCGCAAGGAGCCACTCCTTGATGGGCTCGCCATGTTGGTTGTTCGCCAACTCGACGAAACGGGGGAACCCAAAGGCGGGTACATCGTTGCTGTCGACAGCGTGGGGGCAGGAGTCGGCGAAGTCGTTCTGTACGCCAGCGGGAGCTCGGCACGCCAGACGGCCGTGACCAAGGACAAACCGTGTGACGCGGTGATCATGGCGATCGTGGACCAGTGGGATGTTGACGGCGAAACCGTGTACGTGAAATGACTGGGTGACCTGCCGTGGCGAACCTCACTGACACCGAGATCCAAGCGATCATTGCACGGGTCAAGGCGCGTGTTGCCCGCGGCGACATCCAGGGAAAGACCGGAGCAGCCCTGCGTGCAGCAGACGCGGTCGACGCGGCGGCTGAACATCTCGGCGACGGCGTGTTTGCAACGATCGAGGAAGCGGTTGGGGCAGCCAAGCGTGCGTTCAGGAGATACCAATCCGCAGGCCTTGATGCCCGCAAGGAGATCATCGAGGCAATCCGGGCGTCGATGCGCGAGAACAGCGAACGCCTCGCCTACATGGCGAGACAGGAGACCGGCCTCGGCCGGGCCGATGACAAGGTGCTCAAGAACCACCTCGTGATCGAACGCACCCCGGGGCCGGAGGATCTCGAACCCAAGGTCGTCACGGGGGACCGGGGCATGATGGTCACCGAGTATGCCCCGTACGGGGTTGTGGGGGCGATCACCCCGACGACCAACCCGACGTCAACGATCATCAACAACGCCATCGCCATCCTCTCGGCGGGCAATGCGGTGGTGTTCAACGTTCATCCGAGTGCCAAGTTGGTCTCGGTCGAGAACGTCAAGCTCATCAACCGTGCCGTCGTAGCTGCGGGCGGTCCAGCGGATCTCGTGACCTGTGTGGCGGTTCCCACCCTTGCCTCAGCCCAGACGCTGATGCAACACCCCGACGTCTCCGTCCTGTTGGTGACCGGCGGTCCCGGCGTCGTCAAGGAAGCGTTGCGGACCCCGAAGAAGGCGATCACGGCGGGGCCGGGCAACCCTCCCGCGGTGGTGGATCAGACCGCCGATCTCGCAAAGGCAGCCAAGGCGATCGTTGACGGTGCGTCGTTTGACAACAACATCATCTGTGTTGATGAAAAGACGACGATCGTGGTCGACACCGTTGCTGACCGCCTCATCCAGCACATGACCGCTGTGGGTGCGTACCGCCTCAAGGAGCATGAACTCAAGCGCCTCAACCGGGTCATCTTCACCGAGATGGGACCACCCAACAAGCCGGGGGTCATCAACAGCAAGTTCATCGGCAAGGACGCTGCCGTGATCCTCAACGAGATCGGTGTGTCGGTACCGCCCGAGGTGAAACTCGTGATTGCCGAGGTGCCAGCCGAACACAGTCTGGTGTGGACGGAGCAGATGATGCCGGTGATGCCGATCGT
>CAZULI010000151.1:0-1229 GCA_964621095.1 uncultured Acidimicrobiaceae bacterium
ACGCATTGATGTGGTCAAGGTTGACGTCGCCGCGGCTCCCGTGGGTGGTCCAGTCGAGGCCTGTCTCCACCAGGTTGCGAGACGGGTTGTTGTCGCTCAGATCGACATGGGTGAACTCCCGATTCAACAACTGAAGCGCACGGAGACTTGTCCGTGCTGCCTGACCCAGACCTGATTCCGACCGAAGGGGTCCGATGAGTGTGACGGGCCTTGGTGGTGCACCCCACAGGGAGGGTGTCTGAACAACGTCCACGCGCTTGGGGGGAGAGGTGTCGCCGAGCTTCCTCGGATCCGAACCGAGCACCTGGGCAGCTTCCCGTGTCTCAGCCCTCTGCTGGGCACCCGGGAGGAGACCCTTCAAGATGTTCCATCGCCACGCAAAGGGGCCGGAGGAGTCCTGGGAAGGCTCATCGACGGGGATGGGGTTCCCCTCCGCAGGAGTCAGCGTGCGTGGATCGAACCCAAGAACCTCAACGCCCCCATCATCCAACCAGGCATGAAACGCAGCGGGATCACGACGAGCCCCGGGGAACTCCCGCCACAACTCATGCTGGCGGATCGACAGTTCGGAGGCGCGGCTGATGCCGAATTGATTGGCCTCACTCAGCCAGCCGCGGAACTGCTCATCGGAACCAGCCCCCGACCAGCGGCGACCCAAGGGGTCGGCGGCTCGGCGAACATCCGCCGTGAAGCGGAGAAGTTGATCGTTCAGATCGGGTTCGAAGAACTCGGAGGCTGCAATGGCGTTGGTGAGGAACTCGATCGGTCGTGCATCGTGAACAAGCCCCTGGATCATGCGCCAGTCCGTTTCGGGGAGTGCACCGTCGAGTGCCTGTTGACGGCCCATCGTGAACAGATCCTCGGCAGAAACGTAGGACGATGGTTGACCGGACGCGGTCCCGGCGCCGAGACGTGCAAACTCGGACCACAGCAACAACATGCCCTCGCCGTCCGCCTGTGCCTGCCCTGTCGTGGTCGATTGGATCACGAACTGGTTGGAGTACTCAGCCACCGAACCATGCAGGATGTCGACAACGGCTTCCCGGCACACGTCAAGCCAGTCCGATAGAAACGTGGCAGCGCCGTGCGACACCACGATCAACCGAGGATCAATTCTGTCGGTGAAGGTGCCGGTCAAAGCGGAGAGCAGCGGGGTCCCCGAGCTCGTGTCCTGGACGGTCCCTCGGGCGGCAACCCGTACTGCGTCGTCCGACGGTTCGAGGTCCACG
>CAZULI010000151.1:1329-4598 GCA_964621095.1 uncultured Acidimicrobiaceae bacterium
GACGGTCCCTCGGGCGGCAACCCGTACTGCGTCGTCCGACGGTTCGAGGTCCACGACGGTGGGAAGGAGTCCTGATCCGAGCCAGATGACGACGTCGTAGCTCTGGAGCAACCGGGCGATCGCGTTCGGCTGGGCGAGCGCGATCTGGTCCTCTGGGACGAGCGCACGCGGTTCGTAGGGATCGCTGAGATCCTCAACCGACAACGCCACGTCCACATCATCGATGATGGGAGCATCCAACGAACGGAGGACTGCGGTTCTTGACGCCAGCCCAAGATCACGGTGGAGGCGGAGGGTGGTTGCGGCCTCTGTACGGGTCTGTGACGTGACTGGCAACAGCGTGATGATTGATGGTGCGCTCATGTCCCGTCTCCTCTCCGATCCCATCAATCGTCTGCGTCAGCGTACGGTGCGAACGAGGTAAGGACCCACCCTATTGCATCCAGGGTCCCTCGCGGTCCTTCACTCGTCATGGTCGGAGGATGGCAGCGCCCCTTCCAGGTGTTTGAGCAGGGCATCTCGTGATCGACGCCACGTGAAAGCAAGGGAGGACTCGTAGCCAGCGGCACCGAGGTGGGATGCACGGTCCGGATCATCCATCAGAGACTTGATCGCTTCGGAGAGATCCTGGACCGACTCGACGAGAAGTCCGGTGCGTTCGTGGTCGATCAGCTCCTCGGCGACGGGACTTGTGCGACAAATGACCGGCGTTCGCATCCGCTGAGCCTCCACCGTGGAAATACCGAACGACTCCCGGTCCGACATCGACACGACCGCCATCGCCCCCCGTAGGAGCTGCCATTTGCGGGCGTCCTCCACCTCGCCGACGACGTCGATGAACGCGCTCCCACTGGCGAGCTCTGCATCAACGGATGCATCCCCTGCGGCACCCACGACGAGAAAGCGGAGGTCGGGACGGTGCTCCCTGACCTGGCGGATCGCTTCCGCGGTCAACCCAAGATGTTTGTTCGTCACGCGTCTCCCCAGTGAGACGATGTACGGAGTCTCGGCCTCGGCAGAGATCTGCTCGGGGTCGGGGGCGGTGATACCAGGGGGAACGACGATGGTTGTTTCATCGGCCGCTCCGTAGCTCTCAACAAGACGACGCTCCTCCCAACGGGTCAAGGCCACAACCGTGTCAGCACGCTGGACGAAGTCAGCGACGGTGTCGAGATCCCATGCAGGGTCCTCCTCATGGAGCAAGGGGATGTAGATCAGATGACCGCGGTTGCGGGCATCAAAGGCGGCACGAACGTTCGGGAAAGCGTGTGGAAGGACGACCGTTGCATCCGGTCGGAGGACGTCAAGGACCTTCTGGACGGCGGTGCAGTACGACCGCCATGCCCGATGGGCGGTCGTGACGGGGATGGGTCCTGATGCGCGTCGGAACCAGGGACGGCGGGGGTTGAGCCTGACTCGATGGATGGTGGGGGTTTGAGGGGAGGTGGCAGACGGCGCGGTTCGGATGCGGGCGTGGCCGTACTCGTAGAACGCTTCGGCAGAGACCCGGTCCGGGGTGATGACGTGGACGTCGTGCCCTGCCTCGGCACACGCTTCGGCGAGGCCGTGTGCGTACACCTCAGCACCACCGATGGCGGGCGGGTACGCATGGGGTATGAACGCGATCTTCATCGAACCTCGAGCCTGGAGTCCCGCGGCGGTACCCTACCGGCTCCCGTGCGACACGGCCGGCGTTTGGCCCCCCCCTGCTCCTCGCTTTGCTCGTCGCGTCCCCCCGTTTGCACGGGGGGACGGATGACTGGATCGTCCTCCCGCTTTTCCGGTCTTCCGTCCTCCCGCTTGCGGGGGGACGCGGAGCGCAGCGACGCAGGGGGGGTGCGGGGGCTTCGGGAACGTCGGGGGGTTCGGTACCCTGTCGGCAGTGCCGCTACACAGGAGTTGAGTTTGCCAGCCAAAAGGGCCCTCATCACGGGCATCACCGGCCAGGACGGGTCCTATCTCGCCGAGTATCTCCTGGATCTCGGATACGAGGTACACGGAACGATTCGCACCACCACACAAGACATGACCGATACGCGCATCGGCCACCTCATCGGGGGCGACACGCCGAGGGTGACGCTCCACATCACGGACCTTGGTGATTCGCACTCCCTGGGGCGTCTGATCGCCGAGATCACGCCCCATGAGGTGTACAACCTCGCTGCCCAGAGCCATGTGCGGGCGAGTTTTGACCAACCCGTCCACACCGGTGACGTGACCGGTCTTGGCGCGGTCCGTCTTCTTGAGGCGATCAGGAGCACCGACCCGACCATCCGGTACTACCAGGCGTCAAGCAGCGAGATGTTCGGCTCCTCCGCACCACCCCAGGGGGAGAACACTCCGTTCCATCCTCGTAGCCCGTACGCCGTTGCCAAGGTTTACGCCTACTGGGCGACGGTGAACTACCGGGAGTCGTACGGGTTCCATGCTTCCAACGGCATTCTGTTCAACCACGAGAGTCCCAGGCGTGGCAAGGAGTTCGTCACGAGGAAGATCACCTCATCGATCCCTCGTCTGCTGTCGGGGGAGCAGACCAAGTTGTATCTGGGGAATCTGGACGCCCGCAGGGATTGGGGGCATGCGAGGGATTACGTCAAGGCGATGCACCTGATGGTGACCCACGACGAGCCGCTTGATCTGGTCGTCGGAACCGGTGAGTCACACTCGGTTCGGGATTTTCTCGACGCTGCCTTCGGCGTGGTCGGTATCGATTGGGAGCCGTTCGTGGAGATTGATCCCCGCTTCTACCGCCCCGCGGAGGTGGACTATCTCCAGGCTGACATCACGAAGCTGACTGAGACCCTTGGTTGGACTCCGGAAACGACGTTTGCCGACCTGGTCCGCGAGATGGTCGAGTCTGATTTGGCACTTCATCAGGCTGCTCGGTGACCCCATGAGGACCGTCGGCGTCGTTGGGGGGTCCGGGTTCATCGGTCGTCATGTGGTGGCAGCCATCGGTCAGCGTGGCCTCACCCCGATTGTCATCGGTGCTGGTGAAGCCCGGGACACGACCGTTGAGGTGCGACCGGCGTCCGCCACGGATGTTGGTGAGGTCACCGAAGCCCTGGAGGGGTGCGACGCGGTTGTGCACCTCGCCGCACGCTCAGGCGGTATTCAGATGCAGAACGATGTCGGTGTATTCGTGGACAACCGAACGATGACGGACACCGTATTGGAGGCGTGTCGACGCCGCAACATCAAGGATGTGTTCCTGGCATCATCGCAGGTGGTCTACCGCAGCGGTACCGAACCGCTTCCCGAGAGCGCAC
>CAZULI010000152.1:0-4589 GCA_964621095.1 uncultured Acidimicrobiaceae bacterium
GATACGGCAGCGGGCGCCCTGGCGTCTGCCATTGGGGCATCGAAACTCGTCTTTCTCACCGACGTCGAGGGCCTCTACCGTGACTTTGCTGACGATGCGAGTTTGATCTCACGCATCACGGCACCTGAGCTGGAGACCCTTGTCGAGTCCGGGGCAGCGTCAGACGGCATGCTGCCAAAGATTCGGGCAAGTCTCGACGCCATCGAGGGAGGGGTCAACCAGATCCACATCCTCGACGGTCGCATCCAGCACTCCCTGCTGCTTGAGATCTTCACCCCCGAAGGGATCGGCACGATGGTCACGCCAGGGGTCGATGCATGAGAACCGACACGTTGGCGCGGCGGCGGACCATTCGCTCAATGCTGGCGTCAAACACCCTCGAGACGCAGGCTGATATCAAGCGGCGCCTGGCTGAGCACGGGTTTGAGGTCACCCAAGCCACGATCTCACGCGATCTCGATGCGGTGGGTGCCGTCCGGATCAAGACGAACGGGCAGAGTTTCTATCAGCTTGGTGGAGGACCCGAAAACGACGCCTCCCGGATGGCGCTCCACGAAACGATCGATGAGTTCGTCGAGAGCATCTCCATCTCGGGAAACCTGATCGTGCTCAAGGTGCCGCCCGGAGCGGCACACCTCGTGGCGAGCCGGCTCGATGGGGCGGCGATCGAGGGGGTACTCGGATCGGTGGCGGGCGATGACACGATTCTTGTGATCGCCGATGAGATTGTTGGAGCAGAGACCGTGTCAGCACGACTGGAAGGAACAGACCCACGATGAAGCGGGATATCAGGAAGGTGGTCCTGGCGTACAGCGGGGGGCTCGACACATCAGTGATCCTCAGATGGATCATCGAGCAGTACGGCGCCGAGGTCGTGGCGTACACCGCTGACGTGGGACAAGGCGAAGAGACCGAGGAGGCCCGGGTCAAGGCGCTCGCCACGGGGGCTGTTGAGGCGATCTGTGAAGACCTGAAAGAGGAGTTCGTCGCCGAGTACGTCTTCCCTGCGATGCGGGCGTCGTCGCTGTATGAGGGGTATTACCTCATGGGGACCTCCCTGGCGCGACCGGTGATCTCGAAGGGACTCGTGCGAGCGGCCATCGAGACCGGTGCCGACGCCATTGCGCACGGGGCGACCGGGAAAGGGAACGATCAGGTCCGGTTCGAACTCTCGGCGTACGCGCTCAAGCCCGACATCAAGGTCATTGCACCGTGGCGGGAGTGGGACCTCAAGGGCCGGGCCGACTGTCTCGCCTACGCAGAGGCACACGGCATTCCGACCCCTGTGACACCTGACAAGCCGTACTCAATGGACGCCAACCTCCTCCACATCTCGTACGAGGGTGGGGTGCTTGAGGATCCGTGGACCGGACCGCCAGCCAACATGTTCAGGATGACCGTTGACCCCGTCGATGCTCCTGATGAGCCCGAGTATGTGACGGTCGGGTATGAGGCTGGTGACGCCGTTTCGATCAACGGTGTCCGGCTCTCGCCGGTGGCCCTGCTCACGAAGCTCAATGAACTGGGTGGCAAGCACGGCATTGGCAGGGTGGACATCGTGGAGAACCGGTTCGTCGGGATGAAGTCGCGGGGTGTCTACGAGACCCCCGGTGGGACGATCCTGTATCACGCGCACCGAGCCGTCGAGTCCATCACCCTTGATCGGGAGGTCGCCCATTTGCGGGATGAACTCTCGAGCCGGTACGCAGAGATGGTGTACAACGGGTTCTGGTTCGCCCCTGAGCGCGAGGCGCTGCAACATTTCATGGATGATCTCCAGAAGCCGGTGACGGGTGAGGCTCGCATGAAGCTCTTCAAGGGTCAGGTGCTCGTGGATGGGCGACGGTCCGACACGCACAACCTCTATGACGAGGCAACGGTCACCTTTGAAGCGGACGACGTGTACGACCAGGCCGATGCCGAAGGATTCATCCGTCTCCAGTCGCTACGGTTGCGGACGTTTGCGGAGAAGCGTCTCGGTCAAGGGGAGTAACGCATGTCGCTGTGGTCCGGAGGACGGTTTGTCGAGGATCCTGCCGAGGAGCTGTGGGCGTTCACGGTGGATCCGTCGGATCGTCGGATGCTCGCCGATGACATCAGAGGTTCCCTCGGCCATGCCACGATGCTTGGGTCCGTCGGCGTACTGACCTCGGAAGAGACGGCCACGATGCTCGGTGGCCTCAAAACGATCGCCGCCGAGGCTGCTGACGGCTTGTTCGAGTTCCTTGACATCGATGAGGATGTCCACTCAGCCGTCGAGCGTCGGCTGGGGCAACTCATTGGTGATCTTGCAGGGAAACTCCATACCGGGCGGTCCCGCAACGACCAGGTCGCGCTCGACCTGCGGCTGTACCTCAAACGATCCGCTGGTGATCGCATTGCCGAGATTGATGCGTTCATCGAGGTGTTGGTTGACCAGGCTGAAGCTGTCGGGAGTGCGGTGGTACCGTCCTACACCCACGTCCAGCAGGCACAGGCGGTCCCCCTTGCGCACCATCTTCTCGCGTACGCCTGGATGCTGCGGCGTGACACGGAGCGGTTCGGTGATGCACTCGCCCGGATCGACGTCTCCCCGCTGGGAGCGGGTGCTTCGGGAGGATCCTCCCTTCCGCTTGATCCGGCCCGAGTTGCGGCCGAGCTTGACATGGCGGGCGTGTTCACCAACTCGATGGATGCGGTGGGGTCCCGTGATGTTGCCGCCGAGTTCGTCTGGTGCTGCGCCCAGACGATGGTTCACCTCTCGCGCCTTGCCGAGGAGATGGTCCTGTGGTGTTCCACTGAGTTTGGGTGGGTGACGTACTCGGACGCGTTCACGACGGGGTCCTCGGCGATGCCCCAGAAGAAGAACGCCGACATCGCCGAGCTTGTCCGTGGCAAGTCGGCAGCCGTGATCGGTGATCTGACGGCGATCGCAACACTCCAAAAGGGTCTCCCGATGACGTACAACCGGGATCTCCAGGAGGACAAGCGGCTCGTGTTCCACGCAGACGATACCCTCTCAGGCTCCCTCCGAGCCCTGGGTGGCATGCTGGCGACCGCGTCGTTCCATGCACCCGTTCCGGACGCCTCCGTGACGGCACTCGATCTTGCAGAGGTCCTGGTCTCGCGCGGTGTCCCGTTCCGGGAGGCGCATCACATCGTTGGACGTGTCGTGTCAGGCCTGGTTGCCGCGGGCAGGACGTTCGCCGAACTCACCGCAGCGGAGTTGGTCGCCGCAAGCGAGTTGTTCGTCGCCGACGACCTCGCCCTCCTTGACCCAACGGTCTCCGTCGACAACCGCATCACCCCCGGCGGCGGCTCCATCCCCTCCGTCCACTCCCAAATCGCAGCACTCCGCGTACCCAGGGTATGAACCCACCGTCACGGTGGGTTACAGCCCAAAGAATGAACGGGTTGGAAGCAGTCACGGGGCCCGCGCACGCGGTTGAGCGTCAGCGTCGGAGAACAGGCGTGATGCAGAACGAATCCGGGAGGTGTTCGGATCATTCTGTGGGCCACTACCTACCGCCACGGTGGGTTCATACCCTGGGTACGCGCAGGAGTGGTGGTTACGCGGCGCGGGTGGCTGAGGTGGGGTGGAAGCAGATGGTGCAGTCGGCGGCGTTGCAGTGAGGGACCGCATCAACGTCAAGACCGATGGTGGCGAACCAGCGCTCGAGGTCGGCATCGCTCAGCGTGAGCAGATCGACGGCTGGGGTGTTTGGGAGAAGTGTCATCGTTTCCATGCTCACAAGCTATCGCGTGGGTGTGACAGAAATGCGAGGGCAGCGTTGAGCGTACAATTCCGGTATGGAACTCAAGCGGTACCGTGACGCCCAGGTCTTCGAGTTCGGTGATCTCGACATCAGAGAACTCACCCCCGATGCGTTTGATGGGGCCTCATTTGCCGAGATCGTCGTCCCCATCGGGGCGGATCGTGAGCCGAGGGTCTCTGCCAAGGACCATCGGATGTACATCTGTTTCACGGGGGTGATCGAGTTCACGGTCAACGATGAAGCAGTCCGTCTCATCTCGGGAGACGACCTGCACATTGCCGAAGGTGAGACCTACGGGTTCCACTACGGCGGGTATCAGGACGGTCGTCTCCTCCTGATCCGGGTCCCCGGACCGAGTCTCCCCCAGAACTCGTAGACCGCAACAACGTCGTCAGACGGCTCCGTGGGGTAGGACGTACCGCCACACCACGATGAAGTGGACGACGGAAGCCATCACCACCATCACGTGGAACACCTCGTGATACGAGAACACTCGGGGCCACAGTCGTGGGCGGTTGGTGACCAGAAACACCATCCCCACCGTGTAGATCACGCCCCCAAGCGCCGCAAGTCCGGAGGCGGCCCAACCGAGCTCGGTCACGAACTTCCATGCGAGTGCAAGGCCGAGCCACCCCATGCTCGTGCCGAGGGCCATCGAGAACCCCTGCCGTTCCGTGGGAAACAGAAGATGCTGGAGTCCGCCGACGAGCACGGTCCCCCAGGCAATCGCAAGAGCCGTCCAGCGCAGCGGTCCGTCAAGCGTGGCAATGATGATGGGGGTGTACGTCCCTGCGATCAGGACGATGATCATGGAGTGATCGAGGCGTTGCATGC
>CAZULI010000153.1:0-4545 GCA_964621095.1 uncultured Acidimicrobiaceae bacterium
CCCTGGGCGCCCGTTCCCGATGTCGATCGGGCGTCCCCCTGTTTGTTGGGCTGCTTGCGTCGCTGGTTGCCATCACCAGAGGGGGCAGCAGCTTTGCTCTCGCCCCCCCGACCCCGGCCTCGTTGCCGCTTGGTACGCGTCTGCGATTTCGTCACCTTGACGATGGCGGGTTTTCCACCCATACCAAGGAATCCAGCTTTCGCCTCCTGGATCACTTTGACGTCGGCGTCACCACGGTCCTTGATGCCGAGTTCTCTCATCGCCATCTCGACCGCCTCTTCGACGCTGTTTCCTTCTACCTCGACCCATTCCATCGAACTACTTCTTTCTACGGCGGCTGCGCTTCTTGCTTGTGTGGGGCGAAGGACCGCTCTCCGGGGGCTGCTCATCAGAGGGCTCCGGAGATGGTTTGCTCCTGGCGGTCTCTCCCTTTTGTCCGTCATCGTCCCCCATCCGGAGAATGATGGCTTGCTGGCCGACACGGAACATGTTTGAGGTTGCGAAGTACAGACCCAGTCCTGCGACAAAGTTCCAACTGATCAACCCAAACAACACCGGCATGACCTTCATGGCGTTCTGCATTCCCTGCATCTGCGGTGTCTCATTGTTGTTCGGAGTGTCACGACGGCGCCGGGTGGTTTGGACCTGCTGGTAAAATCCGGCAACCACGATCAACGCGATCAGGATGATGTACGGCAGCGACCCGACGATGTTCCCGAAATCGACGGCTTGAGCGGGACGAACCAGGAGGTTCATCCCCAAGAAACGGACATGTTCGAACGCAGAGCTCGCGAGATCGACGCCTTCTTTCAGAACCCCCGATGAGGTGCCATCGGGGTTGGCGACGTAGAGTGCAGCGTTTGCGGCATCAAGCACGCTCTTGAGATGTGAGTTCGCTGGTATCCCGTGGCCCTGCCACAACACCCGGTACAGAGCGAACCAGATCGGCATCTGCACCAACATGGGGAGACATCCGGCTGCGGGATTCACCTCCCGCTCCTTGTACAGCTCCATGAGACGCTTGTTGAGCTCCTCTTTGTCCCCCTTGTGCTCCTTCTGGAGACGCTTGACCTCGGGTTGGAGCTCCTGCATCGCTTTCATCGATTTGGTCTGTTTCACCGTCAGTGGAAAGAGGAGAAGACTGACGGTCAGCGTCAACAAGATGATGGCAATTCCATAATCTGGAAGAACGTCGTAGAAGAAGCTGAGGAGGCTTCCGAGGAGACTCAGGAGCCACTCCCACGGGGCAAATGCGGCGACGATCACGAGTGGCTCCCTTGCGGTGGTGTAGTGAGGGCAGCATGGGACCCGGGAACGGGATCAACGCCTCCCTCGTGGAACGGATGGCATCGGGCGATACGGCGAACTCCGAGCCAGGAGCCCTTGATGGCTCCGTGGAGTTCGATCGCCTCATACGTGTACCGAGAGCAGGTGGGGTAGTACCGACAGTTGGCTCCGAACAACGGGGAGATCAGCTTCTGATACCCACGGATCAGCCGGAGCAGCAACCACCGAACGGGGGTGTGGCCGGTTCGTGGTCCCGTCACGGGTGCGTTCCTCTGAGTTTCATGCGGTTCGCCTCGAGCGCATCGAAGAGCCAGGAGACAAGGGTCGGAAACGGTGCCGTGATGACGTCGGTGCTGGCGACAAGCACGATCTCTGAACCGCTCGGTAGGTCAACCCGACGCGCGGCTTCACGCATACGACGCTTTGCACGGTTGCGCTGAACTGCATTGCCCACCTTTTTTCCGGCGACAAACCCCACGCGGGGAGGCCCGTCCTCGCCTGACCTCTGGAACACCAGAACTCCCCCCCTTCGGCTGCGAACGCCGGTTCGATACACACCCGAGAACGCTGCTGGGGATCGAAGCGAAACAAACATCTCTCTAGGCGGAGAGTTCGTAGCGGCCTTTTGAGCGACGGCGCCTGATGGTTGCCTGGCCCGCTCGAGTACGCATGCGCAACCGGAAGCCGTGCTTGCGTTTCCTGCGACGTTGGTTCGGTTGGTATGTACGTTTCATGTGAGGTACCCCTGTTGGGCGAAGCGGTGCATCCACTGCAGCAATGGAACGGCGACATTCTAGGCCGCACCCCCTCCCAACCGTCATCCACTCCACAGGACGCGAAAACTCTTGCGTGGTCGCGAAACACACCACAAGACGAAAACTGCGGAATCCTGACGGCCGCCACCTGGTTCCCCACGACTCCTTCCACCGTACAACCCTTGATACTCTTGCGTTTTCCGTCCCATGGAGCGTTCACACCATGGCAGCATTGCCGCGGTTTTGCCACTCTTGTACTCCCGCCGGGACCCTCTCTACACTCGCCATCGCTCTTGATGGGCGGCCGTCCGCTCTTCCCCGAGGAGCTTGACAGGAGTACGAACCCTCGGGTCTCCAGGAGCTGGGGGGTTCGAACGAGATAACGCACCTTCTCCACATGCTGTGGATAGATGTGTGGATAGATGTTTCTTGGGTAGTTGCGCTGGAAGGACAGACACGTTGGGAGCTTTGCAGACCCCTGCTGGATCAGTTGACTCAAAGATCGAACTGTTCCACAGCCGCCTCAGAGACGTGCTTGGTCCCGCAAAATGGGAGACGTGGATCAAACCCCTCGACATCATCCGTGAAGGGGACACGCTCACCCTTGAGGCCCCCAACCGGTTCAACGCCTCATGGGTCAAGGACAACTACACCCACCAGATCAACGAGATCGCGTCCTCGGTGTGGCCCCATCCGTTCGAGGTGTTGGTGACCGTCGCCATCCAACCGGACGTTGATACGACCCCGATCGAGCCCCGACCGTACCAGGTAACGCTCGACGATCACGGACGGCAACGCATCGACGAACCGCCCGCTCAGCGTGACACGTCGAACCTCCTTGCGCGCTACACGTTTGAGAACTTCGTCGTGGGGGCGTCCAACCGTTTCGCTCATGCCGCTGCCCAGGCCGTGGCCGAACAACCAGGCCGCCATTACAACCCGCTGTTCATCTATGCGGGGTCTGGTCTTGGCAAGACGCACCTGCTTCACGCCGTCGGTCAACACCGGCTCGAGCTGTCACCGTCCGCGGTGGTCAAGTACGTCACCTCGGAGAACTTCTTCAATGACTTCATCAACTCGATTCGTCGCAAGACGATGGACGACTTCAAGGCACGATATCGAAAAGCCAACATCCTCCTCGTCGACGACGTCCAGTTCTTCGAGGGCAAGGAGATGGTGCTCGAGGAGTTCTTCCATACCTTCAACTCCCTCTATGAGGCCGGCAACCAGCTCGTCATCAGCTCGGATCGGCCGCCACGGGAGCTCCGGACGATCGAGGATCGGCTCCGAAGCCGGTTTGAGTGGGGGCTCACCACGGACATCCAGAGCCCCGATGTGGAGACGCGCCTGGCGATCCTGCGCAAGAATGCAGCAGGCGGGACCATCCGGGTCCCTGAGGACGTCCTCGGGTTCATCGCCGAGAACGTTGCCGACAACGTTCGTGAGCTTGAAGGTGCCCTGACACGGGTATCGGCGTTTGCGACCCTCACGCACGAACCCGTCACCCTGGACCTTGCCACCAACGTGTTGCGGGATGTCGTCAAACTCCAATCGGCCGCGCCCCTCACGGCGGAAGCCATCATCTCAACGGTCGCCCAGTACTACGAGCTGCGAACGACCGACATCGTTGGGGGGTCGCGCAGGCAACCGCTTGCACGCCAACGCCAGATCGCGATGTACCTCTGTCGGGAGCACACCGGTCTCTCCCTTCCTCGCATCGGAGCTGCGTTTGGCGGACGGGATCACACCACCGTCATGCACGCCGTGGAGAAGATCACCAACCTGCTCCAGACCGACAAGGCTGTGTATGACCACGTCACCGCCATCACACAACAGCTGAGGACAACATGATCCTTGTCCACAAGCCGCTTCCTCCTCATAGCCGGGTCGTGCACCACGTTCCACCCATCCACACCCCCTGTGAACCAAGAAACGGCCAAACGGCACGGGTTCTAAGATCTTGTCCACTATCCACAGCCCCTACTACCACCTCTACCCTTTAAGACAACCAGAAGAGAGAGCAGAAGGAACTCGATGTGAGAATCAGGGCAGAACGAGATGACCTTGCCGATGTGCTGGCGAGAGCCGGTCGCGGTGTGGGGACCAGGTCACCCCTACCCATCCTCCAAGGTGTCCTGTGTGAGGTGGCCGGTGGCAAGCTCACGGTGACCGGAACCGACAATGAAGTCACGGTACGGACGTTCCTCGATGTCGAGATGACCGAGGAGGGTCGGACCGTGATCCCCGCCAAGTTGGCGGCTGAGGCGGTTCGCAAACTCCCTGCGGGCGCCGTCTCGTTGGCCTCAAAGGATGGCCACGTCGAGATCACGGGCAACGGGCCACGGTTCAAGCTCCGTGAGATGCAGGTGGAAGATTTTCCCAAGATCGTTGACGCGGGGGAGGGGGAGGAGATCTCCGTCGAGGGCGCGACCCTCATCCAAGCGCTCTCCCAGGTGGGTGTTGCAGCGTCCACCGACGATGCCCGACCCACCTTGACGGGGGT